>CAZCIV010000054.1:0-11590 GCA_964498595.1 uncultured Flavobacterium sp. | reverse complement strand
GAAATATGAATGTGTTATTGTTTGACTAGGTGTTTCGTCAATATATTTAATTTTAACGGTGGTATTTTTTATTAAGGATTCTTTTAACGTGTTTACCTTGTTTTCATTGATTGTGTAAGTTACTTCGTTTTTGAGATTACCCGATTGTTTTTCAAGTTTTTCTAATAAAAATTGTTTCTCAATAGTATACAGAGCATTTATGTCTTTGTATTGTAATTTTAATAATGATCTATTTTCAAAATAGTTTTCGTTTCTTTTTTTCAATAGGATATGGAAACCTATTAACAGAGCATTTAATTGATGTAAAGAAGCTAAACTATTAGCATCTGTTTGTTTTATTATTTTTAAATGATTTATTTTTTGAGGAGACAAGGATTTTGTAATTTTTTCAATTGTTTTTTCAATTTTATATCCAATTCGCAGTCCATATTCAAATGGAATATCTGCTCTTCTTATTGAAATGCTTTTATCTTCATCATCTAAACCATCGTTTCCAGCAATTAAGGCAGCTTCTTCTATACTTTCCGAAACATCATCTGTTATATTCTCTTCAAAATTTAAGCTATTCAGAAACTCCTCAATCCTTGACGTAGTGTACTTATTAAAACTTTCGTTATCTATTGTGTTAGCACTGTTTTTATTGAACTCTTCCTCTGATATTGCTTCGACTTCTTCCTCGTTATCTTCTTCAGTTTGTTTGCTTTTGAAGTTATTAGAGCTTCTGTTATCAGTAAAATCTGATTTTAATGAAATGAAATCTATTAATTCCTCTAGTTCAAAATCTCCAAAAAAGTCAGAGTTTAGCAAGGCATTAAAATGAGCAATTCTAGCATCAGGATTAGTATTTAATAAAAATGCTTTTTGATGAATTAATGCATAATTTGAAAGTCTTAACTCGTTACTGAAAATTGCAAGTCTAAATGGTTTTATGAGAATATTGCTTTCAATATTTATGCTGCTTTTTTTATCTAATGAGTCTAAATTTTGACTAAAAATATTTAAACCATTAGCATCTTCAACATTAATAATTATACTGTTATCTACTTTATTTTCTAAATATAATGTTATTTCGTTTCCATCAATTTCTACATTATTTATAAATACAGGATATTTCAGCCTGTCGTTTTCATTCGATTCAAAATGAGATTTATAATCGTATTCTTCAATTGAATAGTTTCCTTTTTTTGGGAAATTGATTCCTAATTCATTGAAGTAATCTTTTGGTTTACTATTGTGAGCTAGTATTGAAACTTCAGCATTTATTGAACTGCTCGAATTAACACCAAATGCTTCATTTGTAGCATTTGCACTACCAAAAAGAAAATATGTTTCGGTTTCATATTCAAACTGAATCGCTTTTGCATGTAATCTATTTGTGCTGTATTTTTCACTTCTTTTTAGATTATTCCAGTCGGAAAACTCAATTTTATTTTTGTTTTCGTATTTGTGAGGAATTGAACCGTACAATGGGTCTACTATACAATGTATTTTTTGTGGTTGGATGTCTTGGATTATTTTATCTATAAAAGCACCATTTGTATTATAGTAAGGTGATAGTATCTTTATTGATTTAGGTTTCTTTGGTAGTTTGTCAATCAACGATTTATAAATGCTTTGTTCTTGATATGTGAAAAGCATTTGGAAAACTTCGTCTTTAGTTACAATTTTTTTTGTGTTGTTATCATTTTCCAAAACATCAGCAAACCAATTTGAATTTTCTTTAATCCAATTTAGTTTTAATAGATTAGTACCGAAAACAAAAGATTCGAGTTTTTTTAAGTATGTTGTTACTTCTTTAAAAAATGGCTCAGTTGTTTTATCAGTTTCTGTTATGTAAAAACTTCCCCAAATTTCTTCATTGGAACTTAAACCCGAACTTGTGAGGTTTCCAGAGCCAACCGCTAAAAATCCTTTTGTTTTTCCTACAGCAAGCAATACTTTTGGATGAAATGCACCGGTCATTTTTATGGGAGTTATGCTATAACCTGCTTTGTAATCTAGCATTTCACTTCCAATAAAACTGTTTATTTGTTTTTCAAATTGTGATGCATCTACATAAATATTAATATTCGTAATACCCGCTTGACGTAATTTAGGTAAAACTCTTTGCTCAAAAAAAATAAAATCGAAAGAATAGCAAGTAATTATACAACTATGGTATTTTCTTTTATCACTTCCTAATAAGTCTAAAATATTGTGTCTGGCAATCATGCTCAAAGTGAATTAAAAAGATTTTCTCCTACTTTCGTTAACTCTTTCTTGTCTTCTGTTATAAGTTGCATATCCCTTAAAAAATCAACTAGTGTGTTTAGCCTTGGTGATGAATACGCGTATTCCACATCGTCAATATAACGAATCAAACTATCTTCACGAATAAACTTTTCTGTTGATTGACTATTGTTCATTTTTTTGAGTGATACCCATTGATGACGTACTATAACATATTTTTTTATGAAATATTTGACAAAATCATTTATTGATAATTCTTCTTTGCTTTGTAATGCAACAATGGAAGATAGAAAACTACTATTTGAATTTAACTCATATTTTTTTGTTAGGCTAAGTAATCTTTCTATTTCACTACTATTATTGATTATTAGTTTTTTTATCAGAAGAATGTTATAAGCTATTTTTTCGCTATTTATATTCGTTCGCTTTATTGTGTCAACTACTTCTTCCTCCAATAAATCAATAATTTTTAGTTTTTGGAAAGTTTCAATTTCATCAATGTAACTTTCATTTTTTAGAAATTCAGCTACCTCCTCGGCTATTTTATCAATAAGTTTTTCTTCCTCTATCCAATTACCCTTGCTTTCTATGTTAAGTATTTTTAAGAATATCGATAAGGAACCCGTACAAGCCATGTGCCAGAACTGCTCTAATTGATAGAAGTACCAAAGTGAATATGTTTCGTCAATTTTGTTGTTAATTATTCCTTTTGAATGGTACGCATCAAAAGTTAATCTATAATCAAAAAAAGGGACATCGTTATTTTTTACTTTTTCTAATACTAATTGAATAGTTCTCTTTCTAAAAAAATTTGAATTTTCGATTTTAGGTTCATCATTACCCGTTATCAATTTCCAAATTAACTCATGTTCTTTTGTGCCAATTGGAATTTTGAGCATATTAAAAGGCTCAACAAGTCTTTCAATTTCGGATTGTGTTATAACTCCTCTCTTCATTATTTCAATGAATAATAAAGCTATGTCATCGCTTAAATTCTCCTCAAAGGCTAATGCTAGTTGATACCCTGAAACTCTGTTTTCAATTTCAAATTCGGTTCTGACAAAGCATTCACTTGTAGTATCAAATTCTGTAATTAAATGAAGTTGCTTTAAAGAACTCACATAATTTTGACCAAATATGCCTCTAGGATTTTTCCAATAGGTTCCGTCTTTGACTTTTTTTTCTTCTCCTGTACCTATGGTTAAATCAAACTCGTTTTGTGACGTGTTATAAATTTCCAAAGCTTTTGTTATACCTCCAATGCCCTGAACACCTGTTTTTGCAGCTAGTATTGATAAAATAAATTCGGCTCTGCGTAAATAGTTAAATTGCTCTTTTTTACTGGGTTTACCGATATGCTTTGCATAGCAATAAAAGAACCAACAGTAAAAAGAATAATATCTTATACGGTCGGTTACATTATTCAAACCTGGTAAAACTAAATCGAAGGTTTTACCTCCTGTATTTAAAAGACCCAATGGGTCTTGACCAACAATATGAACTAAAGGTTCGCCTAAAAAAGGTGCCGCTATTTTATTTTTTTCGAATTGTTGTACGCTCATATTTTAGATTTTTATTTTTACAAATTCTTATTAGAATTTACAAAGCTCTTATAATCTCTAAAAATTTTTTTGCAGTGTAACAACCTTCAACATTTTTGTTTTCGAAAACCATAAAGTATTTAAAATTTTCGCCTGCTTTTTCCGCCCATTTTTTACCTAAAATGTTTTTAGATTTACTTTCATCATTATCTAAAAAATCGCCTTTAGTTTCTACTAAAATGATATTTTGATTTTTTGTGTAAAGAATGAAATCTGGATAATGGTTGTTGCTAAAACCATTTAAATAAAAACCTTTGTCTTTTGTTACTGAGTTTCTATGCCAGAATAGAATATTTTCTTGTGATGCAATATCCATTATTAAGCTTTGCTCAAAATTATTCATGTCACCTTCACGTTCATAGAGAGATTTGTCAATTTTTGCTCCTTCTTTACTATGTATAAGTGTTTCTTTGAATTTAAAACTAGGTTTAACAATTATCTTATTTGTATCAAGTAGTCTACTAAATTCTTCTTTTGCATGCTGATTTGATAATTCTAAAATTTTAGCTTTTATTTTGTAAATATAGTTGTACTCATTGTTTACAGCATCAATTATTTCCTCTGTAGTAAATTCACTAAATATTCTTTCAACATATTTTTTTATTTCTTGCTCTGGTATTGGTGTCATATTACCAATTTTGCTTACCATTATATTTGCAATTTCTTTTACTTGCTTTTCTTTCGGTTTAGCTACAATTGTTTCAATCAACATTTTTTTCGCCTGGATACTAAATTTAGAAATTATTGCATCTTTACGAACTTCATCATAATCAACCTTTACAATTTCTGCACTAACACTATTAAAATCAATATCAATATCTTTTGATGATAATTTAAAAGTGCTTAATAATTGGTCTCTATTCAAAAAAACTTCTCCTTGGCTTAATTCTTCAAAAACTAACTCACGACTTAAAATATCTGTTTCAAGTTTTTTGTAAAATTGAGGTAATTCGATGTTTTCAGCTACTTGATGGAAGTGCTCAACAATTTTGTAACGTTTTGGTTCTTTTCCCATTTCTTTTAAAAGGTATTCTGTGCTATCACCTGTATCTTCTGCTAATCTAGTTTCAAAAGCATTACCTTGTTCTATTGCTTTTTGAGTTATTTGATTTAACGTTGCGTTGTTAATAGGTTTAAACTCTTTTTCTGTTGGGTCAAATTCAATTGCATCTATATTGATATTTGTAATATCATTATCGTCAAATTGAATATTATTAGCATTTTCTTCAGATGTGCCAAATAAATCTCTGCTCAAGGCTTCTTTGTCTGATATTTGCGATACATTGTTTTCGGTTATAATTTCTTCAGCGTAATAATCTTTATTACTAAATCCTGCGTCCTGCAACCCTTTTACGATATTGTTTAATGTTTCGTTAAATTTTGCAGATGCTGTTAAAACAAAAGACAAGTTTAATAATGGTTCTTTATGCTTTAAAACATAAGGTTGACGTAATACTCTACCTAAAATTTGTTCTACTTCAACTGCTGATGACTTATCTGCTAATGAAGCTAGAATATAGGCAAATGGACAATCCCAGCCTTCTTTTAGTGCATTGATAGTTATGATGTATCGAACTGGACAATTTTCATCCATTAAATCAATCCCCTTTAATTCATCTAAACCGCTTACTTTGATTTTAATTTGTTCCTCAGGAATTTTTAATTCTATAAGCTTTTCTTTGATCTTTGTGTAGGTTGTATTGTCACTTCCTTTAATATTTGATTGTGCTTGAAATAAAATTATTGGGCGTATTTTTTTTCCACCTTCTAGACTTTCTTGAATTGCTAATTGTTCTAACTGTCTTTGTAAATGTAATGCGCTGTTAATTACTTCCTCTTTTCGACTATGATTGTAAACAATAACAGGAAGTTTTACCATGTGCTCTTTTTTCAATTCAATAGCATTGACATAACTAACAATGTTGCTATTCTTTTTTGGTGTAGCAGTCAAATCCAATACAAATGAAGGATTTAGGTTTTGTAACATTTCAACACTTAAATCACTTTCTGCATTATGACTCTCATCTACAATTACTAAAGGATTAAGACTTCTGATAATATTAATTAACGCACTTTCGTCAGTGTCTGGTAATACTAAATCTTGTTCAACTACTGAATCTCTAAACGCTTCTAATGAACCGTTTTGTTGGTATATTTTTCTGTCGTCTTTCTTCTTTGAATTTATTCGTAAACTGCTGAAATTGAATACGAAAATATTTAATTGTTCAGAGACAGAAGTTGGATTGAAATTAGCTCCTTGCAATAAACTTTCTTTTTCATACACTTCTACACTATGATTAAATAAAGAGTTTAATTTTTGACGATATGGATGTGAAGCATCTGATAAACTAGATGCTGTTTGCTGTAATAAATTACTCCAAGGCACAAGCCAAACTACAACTTTTGGTCTGCTACTATCGTAAGTATTAAAAATTGAATGAATTGCATTACATGCTATAAAAGTTTTACCACCAGCTGTAGGAACTTTGATTGCGATGTGAGGTGTATTAAGAATATTATCTTTATATGGCACCATACCACTGTATGACCCATCAAGTTTTAATTCATATGGACCTACTTTATCTTCCCAATAATGTTTGAAAGCTGTTGCAGGTTTAGTGTACTTTTGAAGGTATTCTAAAAATAATTCTAAATCTGTAATAACCTGTTGCTGATAGGATTTTAACTCCATTTGTTTTTTATTAATCTATTTGTTTCAAAATCTTTAGATTTTGAATTGTTTATATATTTTGAAGTTTTTCTATCCATTCATTAAATCTTGGACATTTGCTTCTAATTTTGTTTATACCGATATCTTGTGCGATAAGACTACCATGCGTTACTTTTGAATAATCTTTAATAATTCTATGTAATCTTTTTGAAGGAGCTGTTAAACTACTGTCATTTATTAATTCAGGATTTTCATTATCATTAATAGTTTGTACCAAGTAATTATAATCTAGAAATTCACTTTCTTCAAATCCATTATCAAAAACACTTAAATCAGAAAACAATATTCCTTCAAACTCATGCAATTGTATGTATGGAATAAATCTATTTTGAAAAGTTGTTGTAATTTCATTTAACATACCTTGTTCCATCAATTCCATCCCATTAATTTTATTAACAGTTTGGCTAGCTTGTAACCAATTAGGATATTGGTGGAATTCATGAATCCCATAAAAATCTATTAATGTTGACACATAAGCTGTAGGATCTTGTTTTAAATGAGTTTCAATTTGAAATTTTAATGATGTCCATCTTACAATACCTCCTGCTGTTTTTTTTATAGTTGGATTTTGAATAAAAATACCTAATTGATTAAAATGTGGTTGCAAAACATCATTACAAAATTCTTGTTCTGTTTGTCCTTCACAAATAATTATTAAACGCTTCATATTATCTCTTTATAAAAGGCTGCCCCGAGTTAATAATATTTTGTTCCCATAAATCACCTAATGTAAATTTTTCAAACCATATTTCTAAATCTTTAGAATTTAATCTATTAAAAACTGTCTGATTTTCTTCAACACTTCTGTCAATTGTTACAACATCTTCAGGTTCAAATTTGGAAATTAACCCAGGAGATTGAGTAGCTACAATTATTTGTGATTTACTTGAAGCTGCTTTTATCATACCGGCTAATTTTCCAATTGCAAAAGGATGTAATCCTAATTCAGGTTCGTCAATTATAATAACAGAAGGAGGAGAAGGTTGCATTAATAATGTTGCTAATGCAATAAATCGTAATGTACCGTCTGATAATTGATAAGCAGAAAAGTTGCTCTCTGAATCCCCTTTATCAACCCAACGTAACGCTATTTCATTTTCATCTAATCGACTTGGTTCTAAAATAAGTTTATCAATATATGGTGCTATTGATTGTATTGTTTTTTCAATACGGATAAATATTTTAGGGTGTTTTTCTTTTAATAAATAAAGAAAAGCAGGTAGATTTCTACCATCTTGTTTTAAATATTGATTATCGTTAATGTCACAATCTCTTCTTAAAAATGAAGTTGAAGAAGTGTCATGAAAATGGAAAACTTGAATGTTTTTTAAGTGATTACCAAGATAATTATTGCGATAAGAACCATTTTTAGGTATATTACTTTCTTCTAAATTATAGCTTACATAATAATTTTGATTAAATGCTTCCCTTTCAACATTAAATCCAGAAGCTTCTCTGTCAAAAAATAATCCTCCCTCTTTAGTTTGAATTAAATTAAAATAATACGCATTGTTGTTTCCATTTCCACTATCAAAAATTAATTTACCGTATAAACTTTCTGTTGTTTTTCTTCCGAAATACAATAAATTATCCGCTTTTTCTTCTTGAACGAATTTTTGTAGCCTCAAATTAAAAATAGCATTGATTAATTTAAAAAAGGAAACAAAATTACTTTTACCTACGCCATTACTACCAATAAGAATATTTATTGGTTTCATTTCTAATTTTAAATCTTTTATAGATTTATATCCTTTTATTTCTAAATAGTCAATCATAACTTATTTGTTTTATATCTAATTAATACCATTTGATTAACTAAAATCGTGATATGTCTCTTGGTATTTTTTTAAAAATAATATGATGCTTTAACATGAATTCTTTCTCTAACAAGCAATTGTCTGCATAAATTATGTATTGACCCGCTTTGTGCTTAATTTTAGCCATAAAGTCATAATCTACAGTTGTTGTTGCATTTTTATTGTAATAAAAATAATAATCCGTTTGATCTTTTGAACCAATGCGATAATTTACTTCTTCTAAATTATTTGAGAAAGAATATGATGTTCTCGTTTCAGAGTACCAAATATATTTTAATATATTTTCTATGCCAACAGTTTCATTTAGCATATTGTTTTCTAGAAACAAAGTGTCTCCTAATTCAAAAAAATCGAAACTGCCGCCTGTTCCTTCAATAATTCGTTTATTATCACCATAGCCTTTAATTACCCTTTTTACTCTTTCTGCTGTAATTGTATTTGCATAGTCTTCCATTTCAATTAAAATGAATTTTCTATTACCTCCATCTTGTCTGTTAAGATTTAAAACAGCATGAGCAGTTGTACCTGAGCCAGCAAAACTATCTAGTATAATTGAATCCTTCTCTGTAGAAACTGTAAATAAAAATTTTAAAAGCTCTGACGGTTTCGGAAAATCAAAAGTTTTTGATTCGAAAATTTCTTTCAATTCATTTGTTCCTTGGGTATTTAAAAAATCTACTATTAAAGCCTCAGGATATTTATTTACATGGTCATTTTCTCTCTCTTTCATATACACCCTATCTTTATCAAAATGAACAAGGTTTTCATTATATCTTTCTAAAAAAGTATCTGCACCCCATCTCCATCTCCCATAATCATTACCTCTTTTTCTTGGTCTAAAACATTTATAACCTTTTGAAATTAATTCTTCATTTTCTTTTTCATAAACAGGAGTATTATTTAAATCATAATCAAAAAGCAATTTTATTAAGTTTTCACTTTCATTATAATAAATTGAATAACCCATTTTACTTCTTTGAGGCAAAGTATCTCCACCTCCTTGCATTTCTAAAGCTCTTGTACTATAAAAGCCAATATCATCTTTTAAATTAAATTTTTTATCATTCTTTAATTGATATGGAAAAAATGAAAAATCTATTTTTCTGTAACATAAAATATAATCAGCAGTTGTAATTATTCTATGATTACCAGTATCATTTTTTGAACCACTACTTTGCTTTCTAGTGATTAAACCTAAATAATTGTTAGGACCAAATATTTCATCACAAATTAATTTCAAATGTGCTAATTCATTATCATCAATGCTAATAAAAATTGCACCATCTTTAGATAAAAGTTTATGTAATAGTTTTAAACGAGGATACATCATACATAACCATTTGTCATGTCGTGTTAAATCTTCACCATCTTTGCCTACTACTTCTCCTAACCATTTTTTTATTTTTGGATGATTAACATTGTCGTTATAAACCCAACTTTCATTACCTGTATTGTATGGAGGGTCAATATATATACACTTTATTCTACCCTCATATTCTGGTAAAAGACTTTTTAAAGCTTCTAAATTATCACCATGAATTATTTTATTACCATCGTTTGTAGGCTCTTTTTTTTCTGTGCCATTATCAAAACCATATTGTGGCTTCAATATTTTGAAAGGTACATCTTGATGATGATTTATTACTTTTTCTTTTCCTATCCAGTTTAATGTTGGCATTCGTTAACTATTAAAATATGATGATTATAAAAAAATTGAACAGTTTTATTTATACTTAAAAAAACCAATAAAAATGGTTTAATAACCTATTTTGAAATCTAATTGTATTTTATGCAATTACTAATTCACAAACATACAAAAAACCTATGTAAAGTAAAATGTGTAAAACCGTATTTACGATAAAAATGATGAAAAATACTGCAAAATTATGCAGGGTGTAGGGTGTAGGGAAAAAACGAGTAAAAGATTTTTATTTTTTCAGAAATAAAAAAAACGGATTTATTTGAGGAATTGGGTGCAAACTACACTTAGTCGTTTATTGATTTGCTTTTAATTGTGCTGATGTTGCTAGAAAATTTGAAAAGTAAAAAAATACAAAATGTTTGTGTGGAAATTTGGTTACACCCCTTACACCCTCTTTTTAGTATTCAGTTTTCGGTGGTCAGTTTGCAGAAAAAAAAGTGGCAACTTGCGTTTACCACTTTTGATTTTTTTGGGTTTATATTTCGGATTGTCGGTTGGTTTGATCTACTTCTTCGTAGGTGAATTCTTTTACTGCGTAGACTGGACTTCCTTTTCGCATTAGTCTTGTGAAATTGTGTTTTTTTAAAGCTTTTCCGATTTTGTTTATTGTTCCGTCGTTAATAGTGATTTTTGCTCTTTCTGCTAGTTTAGCTGCTATTTGTGAGGCGTTTAAATAGTGCGTAGCGTTTTCTCTATCGCAAGGTTCAAACCATGTTAAAAGCAATTCTTCTTCTGGGCTTCGTAGTTGGTATTGTTCGTTGTTTTCGGTGATGTTTTTGATTTCTTCTTGGTCGAACCAATGTCTGAATCCAGATTTGAATAAATACAAGGCTTGTGATAATACATTGTCAATATTGATTTCGTGTTGGTATTGGATATTTTCCACTTCAAAACAAAGGAATCGTCTGCTTCCTGTACTATCGTTTAAGAACTGTGCTGTGTTGACGCTTCCGGCAAATGATGCGCGTCTTGGCATGGTTTCATTGTTGTGTCCGTAGGCTTTTCTCATTCTGATTTGTGTCTTTGTGATGATTTCTTTTAAGCTACCAATTTCGGAACGGTTTAGGTTTTCTAATTCATCCAAGTTGATTAACATACATTCTGAAAGCTGCACTAAAGTGTCTTTGTTGTTCGGGTTTATGGTTCCAGAGAACAAATACTCTTTTAATTTTCTAGGTACTAGTTTTTCTACCCAAGTGGTTTTTCCTAATCCTTGTTTTCCACTGAATACAATTACCGTGTGATTGATTACTTTGTCATCTAAAACGCAACCGACCATTGCCACAATCCATTTTTTAAAACACTCTTGCCAAAGTTCTTGTTTTGTGGTGGTTATGGTGTTTGCCAATTCTAAAATATAGTCTGTTTTTTCATCATACGATGGTAGATTGTAAAAGTAATCTTCGAATGGATTGTATAATTCACAGAAATCGGAATACAATAGGTTACGCAACGAAGAAAGGTTTGTTTTGATTCTTCCTTTTAAACATTCGCGAAGCATTGAGTTTTC
>CAZCIV010000053.1:0-11626 GCA_964498595.1 uncultured Flavobacterium sp. | reverse complement strand
ATTATATTTTTTTAACGTTTACAGCATTCATGCCTTTAGCGCCTTTTTCTAAATCGTACGTTACTAAGTTACCTTCTTTAACTTTATCAACTAAACCGCTGATGTGTACAAAGTATTTCTCACCAGTTTCTACTTCTTTTATAAAACCAAATCCTTTTGATTCATTAAAGAAATCGATAGTTCCTCTTCTTTCTACTGGAACTTCATCAGCATCGGATCTTCTTGAAACTCCGATTTCAATGCTTTCTAAATCTATTTCGATTCTTTTTGAAGGGTCTGGAGGTGTGCTAGTTAAGTGTCCGTTTTCATCTACATAAACATATAAATCTTCACCAGATAGTTTTGGATTGGCTTTACGAGCTTCTTTCTTTTCTTGTTTTTCTTTTCTTTTTAATGCTCTTAGTTTTTCTTGTTCTCTTTTGTTGAAAGTCTCTTGTGGTCTTGCCATTAAATTCAATAATTTTAATTAGTATTTTTTAAAAAGTAAACAGATAAAAACACACAAGCGAAATAAACGAGAAATTTATAAAGTACTTTTATTCAAAGTATTGCGAGAAGAAATTCATATCATTACTAATGGTGCAAAGATAGTGAAAAAAAGTGTTCTGTTTTTTAAAAAGCTAAAAATTTAATCTTGAGAACAATTTTTATTCAACATACGTTAAACTTATCACAAACTCAAAAACCAGTATTTAATCCTATCTTTTTTCGTATTTTTGACATGTATAACAACCTTTATGATAGAAGAACAAGTAATTTTAGTTAACGATCAAGATGAGCCTATTGGGCTTATGAATAAGATGGAAGCCCATGAAAAAGCGGTTTTGCACAGAGCTTTCTCCGTATTCATTATAAATGACAAAAATGAGGTAATGTTGCAACAACGTGCACATCACAAATATCATTCACCACTTTTGTGGACAAATACTTGTTGTAGTCATCAACGAGCTGGTGAAACTAATACCCAAGCTGGAAAACGACGCTTGTTTGAAGAAATGGGGTTTCAAACGGAATTGAAAGAATTGTTTCACTTTATTTACAAAGCACCTTTCGATAATGGTTTGACCGAGCACGAATTGGATCATGTAATGATTGGTTATTATAACGAAGCTCCAATTATTAATCCAGACGAAGTAGAGAATTGGAAGTGGATGACCATTGAATCTATCAAAGAAGATATGGTTGTTAATCCAGATGCTTATACTGTTTGGTTTAAAATTATTTTTGATGAGTTTTATCATTATCTAGAAGATCATAAATTGTAAATTCATTTAGGGAACACAGATTGAAGAAATTGGATAAATTTTAAAATCTTATTTCTCAATATTTTTATATAAAAACGACATTCTGAATTCAAATTTCTAAATTCTAAATTACCATGAGAGTAACTGTTTCAAGAAAAGCCCATTTTAATGCTGCGCATCGTTTGTATCGCAAGGATTGGTCTATGGAAAAAAATCAGGAAGTGTTTGGAAAATGTAATAATCCGAACTTTCATGGGCACAATTACGAATTGATTGTTTCGGTAACTGGTGAAGTGGATCAGGAAACAGGTTATGTAATTGATACTAAAATCTTGTCTGATTTAATCAAAGAACATATTGAAGAAGCTTTTGATCATAAAAATTTAAATGAAGATGTGCCTGAATTTAAAGATTTGAATCCAACAGCGGAACATATTGCTTATATTATTTGGAATAAACTTCGCGCTTTGATTGCTGCTGATAAAGAGTTGGAAATTACACTTTACGAAACACCACGCAATTTTGTAACTTATAAAGGTTTGTAATATGGCAATTCAAATTGGAGATAAATTACCAAGTTTTAAAGCCACTAAGCAAGATGGGACAGCTTTTGATAGTCATGAAATTCATGATAAACCCGTTGTAATTTACTTTTATCCGAAAGATTTTACGCCAGGTTGTACAACACAAGCATGTGGTTTTAGAGATGCGTATCAAGATTTTCAAGATTTGGGTGCTGAAGTAATTGGGGTTAGTGGTGATTCAGCTACTTCTCATCAAAATTTTCAACAAAAATATAAATTGCCTTTTATTTTACTTTCGGATGCTGATAGAAAACTGCGTCGTTTATTTGGTGTTCCTACCGCACTTTTCGGATTGTTGCCAGGCCGCGTAACGTATGTTTTTGATGCTAAAGGCTATTGTATTTATATTTTTGACAGTATGAGTGCGAAAAATCATATTGAAAGAGCTTTGAAATCCATTCAGAAGGCAAAATAATATATCCAAAAAAATCTAAATTTTAGGATTTTAATACTTTTTTCGTATCTTTGTACTTCACTATTTGACTATGAAGTTTTATCCTTTAACGTTTACACCTATACTTAAAGATCGCATTTGGGGCGGAACCAAGTTGAAAACTTATCTCAACAAACCCATAGTTTCTGAAACTACGGGCGAGAGTTGGGAAATTTCAACCGTTCCTGGTGATATTAGTGTGGTTAATAATGGCGTTTTAAAAGGAAAAAGCATCAATGAAATTATCGATTTGTATCCGGAAGAAATTTTAGGAAAATCGGTTATTTCTCGTTTTGGAAAACAATTTCCTTTACTTTTTAAATTTATTGATGCCAAGGAAGATTTATCGATTCAATTGCATCCGAATGATGCATTGGCTAAAGAACGTCACAATTCTTTCGGGAAAACCGAAATGTGGTATGTAATGCAAGCAGATGAATCGGCGCGTTTGGTGGTTGGGTTTAAAAATGATTGCAATCAACAAGAATATTTAGCGCATTTAGAAAATAAAAATCTTATTGATTTACTAAACGAATATCCTGTTTCAAAAGGAGATGTGTTTTTTTTAGAAACCGGAACGATTCATGCCATTGGAGCAGGAGTTGTGGTAGCGGAAATTCAACAAACGAGTGATGTTACTTACCGAATTTACGATTGGGATCGAGTAGATGCTAATGGGAATGGGAGAGAATTGCATACCGAATTAGCTTTGGATGCCATAAATTATGACACTACAACTTCTAAGATTGATTACAAAGAAGAAGCAAACAAAAGTACTGTAGTAGTAGATTGCCCTTACTTTGTTACAAATATCATTGCATTACAAGAGACTTTTATTTGGAAACGAACCAAACAAGCTTTCACCGTTTTTATGTGTACTAACGGCCAGTTTGAAATGATTGTAAATGATGAAATCTTGCGATACCGAATGGGCGATACGATTTTGATTCCGGCATGTATTGAAAATTTAACGGTTAAAGGAAAGGCTACTTTGCTAGAAATTTCGATATAATGTATTGAGAACAAAATATATTATGTAATTTTGCTTCAAATTTTAAATTTATACAAAATGGCAAGCGTTAAAAACTTGAAAAAAGAAATCAACTACGTTTTAGGGGATATTGTAAACATCGTTTACATTTGGGAAATGTCTACAGCTGGAAAACCAACTGAAGCATCTGATAAATTAGTTGATGAAATCTACGAAACTTTTGATACTTTAATGACTAGAGCGAATCAAAAAGACGTTGAGAACAAAAAAGCGCATTTTAAACAAATCCGTAAGGATTACGAAGCGGCTGCAAATCAATTTGTTGCGAAAATAAACGAATTAAACTAAAAAATTGCGATAAAAAAGTGCAGATTTTTTTTGGAAATTTAAATTTCAGAAGTATATTTGCACCGCAATAGAGTTGCCGGTGTAGCTCAGCTGGCTAGAGCAGCTGATTTGTAATCAGCAGGTCGTGGGTTCGAGTCCCTCCATCGGCTCTAAAGTAGAAACCACCACAGAAATGTGGTGGTTTTTTTATATGACGTTTTGTTTTTAGTTATAATGTTATTTTATAGCATTCTACTCTAAAGAATTCGCCCGTTAGCGGAGAAAATTTACTTAAAGCTAACGCATTAATAAGATAAAAAAAAGCGATCAATTACTGACCGCTTTACTTTATTTCTGAGTTTCTATAGTTTTTCTCTCCTTAACATACTCTTTTAGCATTTTTCCATATTTTGATTTGGCAACTTCTGGAGTCATACTTTTTTGAATCGTATCTAAATAAACAGTGTTAATATCAGCAATTTCTGAAAGCGCTAAATAAGGTGCAATTTCTTTATTAGCATTTGTAACTGCAAAATGTGCAGTGTAGCGATATTTTCTTGTTAATAAGTTTTTATAAGCTTTTTCAATACTATCAGTAATGATTGGATTTGGTTTTAATTCGTTTTTCAAACGTTTTTCCATGATAACTAAGTTTTGATCTCTGAATTTACTGTTTAAACTATCAAATTTCATCCATAAATCATGATTCTTAGAACCTGTAATTTTGGCATCAGCAAAAAAGTGTTTTAACGAAGTTTCAATTTTAATATTACCTGGTTCAGCAAAGAAAGGTAAACTATTGTCGATTGATTTGGTTTGTCCTCTATCTAAAAATAAATATAACATTTCTGGACTTTCTAGTTTAATGTGGCTTTCAAACTTTGAATCGCCATTAATAGTAATACTGTCTATTGTTACTAATGTAGAATCTTGTATTCTTTGTAAATATAATTTTCCTTGACTTAGTCCTTTTACATCTCCTGTAATGTGAACATTAGCATCAGAAGCACTTTCTTTGTTACAAGCTATTAATGTGATAACGGTAATTATGGCTAAAACTATCTTCTTCATTTTGAATTTTAATTTGTGTTCGCAAAGTAAATAAAAAAATCCTCAAAATACTAAGTACTTTGAGGATTTTCAAGTGCAATATCAATTGCGAAATTCAAGTTCAAGTTCAAGAATCAAGATTTGTGACTCTTCAAACTTAAATTTAGCCTCTTAACCAAGCTTCTCGAACTGCTTTTTTAGTAGCATCCGTTGATTGGTAGCCGTCTTGTTTTTCTTTTGGCATTATTACTTTTCCTTTTATGATTTGCTCTTTGCCGTCTCTTTTAATTTTAACGGTAATAGCGTCACCATCTTTCCAGTTCATGCTTGCCATGATTAAATCATAGATGTTGTCTAAGTTGTAATTTTTATCATTGAATGCTAAAAGGGTATCGTTGTTTTTTAATCCTAAAGTGGTCATGAACACATTCAATTCGATTTCAGGTAAAATCATGATTTCTTTTGTGCTAGGATTTACTGTGATGTAAGGTTCTCTTTGTCCTTTTAAGAATGGATTTCCTGCTACTTCAATTGACGCTTCAGTAACTCCCATTTTAGCGAAATATTGTTCGTATGGAATTGGAGTTTCACCCGCAACATGGTTTTTTAAGAATTCACCAACGGCAGGATAGGTTAAAGCTGTAATTTTATCGAATAATTCTTCGTCTTTAAATGCTTTAGCTGTTCCGTATTCTTTAGATAATTCTTGCATTAGGTTTAAAATTCCTTTTTGACCGTTGCTGTTTTCTCTAATTAAAATATCAACACACATGGCAATTAAAGCTCCTTTTTGGTATACATTTAAGTATTGATCTTTGTAAGGAGGATTCAATACGTTTTTACTCATTTTTGTAAAACTCATATTGTCGTTCATTTGACGTGATTGTGCAATTTTACCTGCCATTCTTTCAAAGAATTCTTTTTCATCAATTAAGCCTTGATTTACTTGGAATAAGTTTGCGAAATATTCTGTAACTCCTTCATACATCCATAAATGTTCTGACATTTGAGGGTTGTTGAAATCGAAATTTTGGATTTCGTTTGAATGAATCGTTAAAGGGGTTACAATATGGAAGAATTCATGAGAAACCACGTCTTTTAACTGCTCTTGTAACATTTCTAATCCCATCATTTCTGGCATAACCACTGTGGTTGATGTAGGGTGTTCTAATGCACCAAATCCTTTTGCATCTTTTGCAGCCATATCTGATAAGTATAATAAAATGGCATATTTTTTTGTTGAGTTGATTGGTCCCAAGAAACGTTTTTGCGCTTTCATCATGTTTTCCATATTCGGAGTAATTTGTTCTGCCGTATATTTTCCTGTTGGAGAATACACGCTGATGATAATTTCCATATCATCTACCATAAATGTAGTATAGTCTGGTTTTGAGTACATGATCGGCATTTCTACCAAGCTTGCATATTTAGGCATTAAAAACACATCAGATGTTGCGCTTGCATCAGCGTCGGTCATGGCTGAAACTCCCATTAAAGTTTCAGGATGTGTAACTGTTAATTTGTATGGTGTTTCTTCTTTTCCTTTGAAGTAACCAATAAATCCGTGTGTATTTAGCATGAAGTTAACTCCTGCATTGATGTTAGTTCCTGCTGGAGAAAAAACATCTTCGCTTGCTCCAAAACCAGCCCCACCTTCAGTATCAAAAGTATCATTTACCAAATAAGTAATTTTTGAAAGTTTTGTTGCATTTGAAATTGAATATGAATTTTCATCAATTTTTGCAATTTTAAGTGCATTTCCTTTTGCATCAAATGCCTTTACATTTTCTACAAAGCGTCCATAATCGTCTTCAGAATAGGTTCCTGGAACTGTTTTTGGGAAATGATAGGTTACGTTTTCTGTTGTAAATGTTGGAGGCGTAACGGTTACCATTACCTTATCGTCTTTCACATTTATTAAATCGATTGTAACGGCTACATCATTTTGTTTGGTAGCCGTTTGAGTCGGACTACAACTCCATAAAAATCCCACTAAAGCTAGGGAAAGTACTATTTTTTTCATTTTATCTTAATTGTATTGTCAATAAGTAGATAAAATAAACATATTGTTACAATTAACGTTTGGAAATTTTATTTCCTGTAATTTGTCTTTGCAGTTTGCATTTGAATCGGTCAATGCCATTTGTGCGCAATTTTGCATGTTTTGTTGCTCTTCCTTGCACACGTTCGCGCCACATACGGAAACTCGATGGTTTCATCTCGCGACGCATGATTTCAATAGTTTCTTGTTCGGAGATTCCAAATTGAAAAGTAATAGCTTCAAAAGGTGTTCGGTCTTCCCAAGCCATTTCTATGATACGATCGATTTGTAATTCGGTGAATTTTCTCTTTTCCATGAAACAAATTTCTACATAAAATAAAAAAACTCTTGTTGAACAAGAGTTAAATTTTTTAGTCGAATTTATTTTTGAAATAATATTTGCTGTCTAAGTCTTCGTCTTCCAATTCGTTATACTTTATTGGCTTCGGTTTTGGCTTACTTGCGGTTACTTTCTTTTTCCAAAGTTCAAAATTATCTTTGGACAATCTTTTTCGCATTAATTCAGTAACTTCGTTTTCTGTTACTCCGAATTCCTCTTTTAAAACTTCAAAAGGTTTTTTTTCCTCTTGCGCCATAGCAACAACTCTATCTAGTGTTTCGTTGTCGAATTCTGAAATTTTCTTCTTTTTCATGAAGTAAATACTATTTCTCTCTAGTTTATTGGTTAATAATTCAATATTAGTAAAAAAATAAATTCAAAAACTAGGCCAATCACTTTTTTTGGAATTTTTAAAATTATTCTAAAGTTGATGATAGTTTTTGAAAAAAAATTATAGAATTGTTCTAAACGTTAAATTTATTCTCGGATTTTTAGCTTGTGTAGCTTTTGGAATTTGGTGTTTATAATGAATTTGGCTGCCTTCTTTCATTAATAATAAACTTCCATGATTTAAATTCAAGTTTATTTTTGCTTCAGAAATAGTATTGTGCTTTAATTGAAACTTGCGTTCTTCCCCAAAACTAACAGAAGCAATTATTGGATTTCTGCCCAATTCTTTTTCATTATCAGCGTGCCAACCGTTGCTATCTTTTTCGTTTCGATATAAATTAGCTAATACTGTGGTGAAGTTGTGATTTGCCAATTGTTCTACTTTATCTTTGATAAACATCAAAGTAGGATTCCAAGAGTGAGGTTGCATCGTTAATCCCGAATACGAATAAGGTTTTCCTTCGTTTCCGAATAAACAAGTTAATCTAGGTTGGGCTATTTTCTTTCCAAATATGGTAATATCGTCTTGTTTCCATGGTGTTTCGTTCATCAGTTTATTAAATAACATGTCGGCTTCTTCTTTGTTGAAGAAATTTGGATAAAACTCGAAAACAGCATCGGGTAGCGGTAAAATTATTTTTTCTGTTGGAAATAGGTCGAGCATAAAAAAAGCGATGAATTACATCGCTAATTTATTTATTTTTTATTGAATTGAATGTTCATAATTACAATTGCGGTAATAATTAACAAAATTCCAATCCATTGAATGAATAATACTTTTTCATTTAAAAGGAAAAAGGCCATCATTACCGAAACCGGTAATTCTAATGAGGATACGATACTTCCTAAACCAATTCCTGTATGAGGAAATCCTGCATTTAATAACATAGGCGGAATTATTGTGCCGAATAATGCTAAAACAATTCCCCATTTCGTAAAAATTTCAAAGTTAAACGGTGTAACTTGGGTGTATAAACTAAAACCAAAAACGATAATAGCTCCACCTAATAACATATACAAACTTCTTTGTGCAGATGAAATTCCTAATGCTACTTTGTTAGCGGTAAACATTGTTGTTGTAAAAGATGCAGCAGCTAGTAATCCCCAAAATAATCCGTTGGTCCAATCGATTGTTGGGTCATTAAAGTTGATTTTGAAAATATTGATAGCTAAAGCCGTTCCAATTAATACGATTATTACTGAAATTATTTTTTGAAATGAAGGTGCTTTTTTATCTAAAAACCATTCTAATAAAACGCCCATCCAAACGGTTTGCATCAATAATACAATTCCAATAGAAACTGGAATATATTTTACTGCTAAATAATAGAAAACACTTGTCATTCCTAATGAAGTTCCTGCTAACATTAAATGGAAAATGTTTTTTGGAGAAGCCTTTAATGCTGTATTTTTATTTTTGGTGCGTTGGAATAAGTTAATAATTAAGACGCCAAGAATTCCATAAATGAATTGAGAAGAAGTTACTTCAGCTGTTGTAAAATCTTCTTTATAAGCTAATTTAACAAACGTAGCTAACATTCCATAACTCGTTGCGCCTAATGCTACAAGGAAAACTCCTTTAATTATATTGTTGTTTGACATGTCCTGAATTTTATGGGGGCGCAAAGATAAGAGAAAAAGGAAAAAAGAGAAGAGTTAAAAGAGAAAAGATTTAAATGTTTATTCCATGTCGTCAGATAAATCTTTTAAATGAACTCTTAATGCATTTACCGATATACTTATTTCCCAAAAGGAAATTCCTAATGAAATCAATAAGCTAAGCATACTAGCTCCAAAAAAGTAAATTCCTAAATTTCCTTGATTTATGAATAGTAATAGCATAGCAAAAACAGATAAAAACAAACACATTACTCCGAAAAGTTGCATATAACGTATTAGTGTTAAGCGCAAGTTTAAGTTTTTGATTTCCAGTAAAATACTTTTGTTGTGATTGTCTTCGTAGTTTTTCTTTAGGTTACGAATAATTTGTGCAATTGTTAAAAATCGATTCGTATAGGCTAGAAGGATTAGAGAAGTTGCTGAGAATAATAATGCTGGAGTTTCGATTGAAAGTGACATGATTTTGGAATTTTATCAAAATTACAAAAAAATCCTGACAAGTCTTGAAAACCTATCAGGATTGATAATATAAAAATTCTTCTTATTTCAACGTCTCAAAACTTCTCTTTACAAAAGCAGTTAATTCTTCTCCTTTTAATAATCCTTGAGAAAGTTTTGCTAAATCTAAAGCTTGTTTTACCAAGTCTTTTTGTGCGTCTTCTGGACTGTTTAAAATAGTAGTGGCTAATTCTGAATTGGTGTTCACTACTAGATTGTACATGTCAGGGAAATTACCCATACCAAACATTCCACCACCGCCAGTTGCGCTCATTTCTTTCATTCTACGCATGAATTCAGGTTGGGTAATAATGAATGGTGCAGCACTACTATCTAAATTTTCTAATTGAACGGTGTAGTTTTCTTTAGGAACTACTGTTTCAATAGACGATTTCAGTTTTTCTTTTTCGTCATCTGATAATTTAGAAATTGTTTCTTCTTCTTTCTGAATTAATTTATCGATATGATCTGCATCTACTCGAGCAAACGTTATATTTTCATTATCCGCTTCTAATTTTTGAATCAAATGCGATACAATTGGCGAATCTAACAATAACACTTGATAACCTTTTTCTTTTGCGATATCAATGTAGCTGTGTTGTGCGTCTTTGTTTGAAGCGTAAAGCACAACTAATTTTCCGTTTTTGTCGGTTTGGTTGTCTTTTAATGCTTCTTTTAATTCGGCTAACGTGTAATATTTGTCTTCTGTTGTTGGATATAAAACGAAATCGGCTGCTTTTTCATAGAATTTTGGTTCTGAAAGCATACCATATTCCAATACCACTTTGATGTCATTCCATTTTTGTTGGAAATCTTCGCGGTTTTCGTTGAATAGTGATTTCAATTTATCTGCAACTTTACGAGTGATGTAGTTCGAAATTTTCTTCACATTACCATCTGCTTGTAAGTACGAACGTGATACGTTTAATGGAATGTCTGGTGAATCTACTACACCTTTTAACATCATTAAGAATTCAGGAACAATTCCTTCTACATTATCGGTTACAAAAACCTGATTTTGGTACAATTGGATTTTGTCTTTCTGAATTTGTAAATCGGCAGATAATTTTGGAAAATATAAAATTCCAGTCAAATTGAACGGATAATCCACATTTAAGTGAATGTTGAATAACGGTTCATCAAATTGCATTGGATACAATTCGCGATAGAAATTTTTATAATCTTCTTCCGATAAATCACTCGGTTGTTTTGTCCAAGCCGGATTTGGATTATTAATAATGTTATCTACGTCAACGTATTCTGTTTTGTAATCTTCTGGAGTGTCTTCTGGTTTTGGAAGCGCTTCTTTCTTAGTTCCAAATTTAATCGGAATTGGCATGAATTTGTTGTATTTGGTCAACAATTCACGAATTTTGAATTCTTCTAAAAACTCTACTGAATCTTCTGCAATGTGAAGGATAATTTCGGTACCTCTTTCTGTTTTGTCATGAGAAGTTAAAGTAAATTCTGGACTTCCATCACATGTCCAATGTGCCGCTGACTCGTCTTTGTATGATTTGGTAATGATTTCTACTTTAGAAGCCACCATGAACGCCGAGTAAAATCCTAATCCAAAGTGTCCGATTACACCTGAATCTTTGGCAGAATCTTTATATTTTTCTAAGAATTCTTCTGCACCAGAGAAAGCGATTTGATTGATGTATTTTTCTACTTCTTCCGCCGTCATTCCTAAACCTTGGTCAATAATATGAAGTTTTTTAGCTTCTTTATCAATTTTTACTTCAATTTTAGGATTTCCATACTCCACTTTTGCTTCTCCAATGCTGGTTAGATGTTTTAATTTTAAAGTAGCGTCTGTTGCATTCGAAACTAATTCACGTAAGAAAATTTCGTGATCACTGTACAAGAATTTTTTGATTAAGGGAAAGATGTTTTCAACTGAAACATTAATTTTTCCTGATGCCATATTTAAAATTTTAAGTTAAACAATTTGATGTTTCACATATTTCAAAATAAATACCAAAGTTGAATTGGTGACAAATTGACATAATTTTTAATCTTATCTTTGTAAAAAAAATAATCATGCTGTCGGTTCAAAATATTACTTTTTCTTATAACGAAATTCCAAATTTACATGCGATTTCTTT
>CAZCIV010000052.1:0-11914 GCA_964498595.1 uncultured Flavobacterium sp. | reverse complement strand
AATCAGGTGGTCACTTTAAATTGGAATTGGGTGGTCAATATCACTGGAATTTGCATGGATAGAATTGGTAATTCATAAAGACGAATCAGGTAAAAATTTTTCCGAAAAATATTTCAAAGGACCTATTCATCACCAATTAAGAGCGGTTTTAGATTTTTTTAAAAACAATGTAATAGAGGAAAAGATTGAAAAAGTAACATACAAAGCCGAAGCAAATCGCTATTTCAATTTTCCATATGAGGCAATTGAAGAAGCTTTGTCTAATGCAGTGTATCATAAAAGTTATGAAATGGATAAGCCAATCGAAATTCAAATTTGGCCAAATAAAATCGAAATTCTTAGTTTTCCAGGTCCCGTTCCTCCAGTAGATGCACAAATATTAAAACAAAATAAACGGATAGTAGCTCGTGATTACCGTAATCGTAGAATTGGCGATTTACTCAAAGAGTTACATCTTACAGAAGGTCGTGGTACAGGTTTTCCAACTATTAGAAACGCCATGAAGGAAAACAATTCTCCTGAACCCATTTTTGAAACAGATGACCAAAGTACGTATTTCTTAACGCTTTTATCCGCAAATGAAGAAAAAACGACTAACACAGGTGCAGTTCCTTTTTCCAATTTAGCGGAGCTTAGTTCCTTTTTTAATACCTTAAGTAACCAAGCTAGTAACCAAGCTCAGTCCAATAATGATAAGGATTTTAATATTTTTAGTCAATGGAGTAACGAAGCTAGTAACCAAGCTATAGAAATTATGGAGAAAGAGCTCCATGACAAAGTAATAGTTATTTTTAACATCCTAAGTGAACCAAAGAAGAGAGCAGAAATATTAGAAAGTTTAGGTTTAACTAACCAAACCAAAAATAGAGAAAAATACTTAGACCCATTACTTAATTTGGGATGGGTAGAAATGACGATTCCCGATAAACCAACACATAAAGATCAAAAATACAAACGCAGTAACCAAGCAGAAATACTTTACAAATTGCTATCTGGTACAAAATAATACAGTATTTTTGATTCAAATAGTTCAGTTGTTATGAATAGTAACTTTCATTTTCTTCAAAAAGAATTTTCTGATATCTACAAAGAAATTGTAGAAGCAGAAAAGCATACCTTCACAGCACCGCGTTATGCGGCTTTGTTGTGCAGAAGTACATTAGAAAAAGCCATTTTTTGGTTGTATCAAAACGATGAAGATTTGGAATTGCCTTATGATACCAAATTAGGGGCCTTATTGCATAACGATAGTTTCAAATCCATACTCAAACCAAGTATGCTTATGGAGTTGGATATTGTTCGTTTGTATGGTAACAATGCAGCACATGGAAAAAATATTAGAGCATTAGAAGCACTTCAATCATTAAAAAACTCCTTTCGCTTCCTATCTTGGTTAAGTAAATACTACAGCCAAGAAAATCCTGAAATTGCTGATTTTGATGAACGCCATATACCTTACGGTGATGTGGCTGATAAGACTAAAAAAGAATTACAAGCACTTACAGAACGGTTTGATAAAGAACGCGAGCAAGCGAATAAGTTAGCTAAAAAGCAAGCAGTATTAGCAGAAGAAAATGAAAAGCTAAAACAACAACTCGAAGCGCAATTACAAATTATAGCTTCGCGAAAAGAAGAAAGAAGTACTACATATAAAAATCAAGAAGTCGTTCCAGAATTAACATCTGAATACGAAACACGTATAGTCCTAATAGATTTATTGTTAAAAGAGGCAGGTTGGAAAAAACTTAGGCAAGGTGTTGAAATTGAATACGAAGTTTCAGGTATGCCAGTATCGACTAACCGAACAGGTATAGGTTATGTAGATTATGTCTTATGGGATGATAATGGTAAACCTTTAGCGGTCATTGAAGCAAAAAGTACCATACACGATGCAAAAAAAGGAAAGCATCAAGCTACTTTATATGCCGATTGTCTAGAACAAAAAACAGGACAACGTCCTATTATTTTCTATACCAATGGTTATGAAACGTATTTATGGGATGATACTTTTTATCCAGAACGTCAAGTACAAGGTTTCTACACCAAAGAGGAATTACAAGTGCAAATGAAAAGACGTTTTGAACGTTTAGACATTAGAAACTTTTCGGTTAATACAAATATTGCAGGTAGAGCGTATCAACTAGAAGCGATTAAGCGAGTAGCAGAAACGTTAGTAATTACAAAAGATAACAAACTAAAAGGAAGAAATAGAAAAGCGTTATTAGTAATGGCAACAGGTAGCGGTAAAACAAGAACCGCTGCAGCTATGGTAGAAATGTTTACTAAATGCAACTGGGTTAAAAGAGTCTTGTTTTTAGCAGATAGAAATGCATTAGTGACGCAAGCTAAAAACGCCTTCAAAGAGCATTTACCTCATCTTAGTGCCATCGATTTAACTAAGGAGAAAGAAGATAACAATACAAGACTAGTGTTTTCGACTTATCCAACCATCATGAATAAAATTGACAACCTTAAAACAGAAGAGGAACGTTTTTATGGAATAGGTCATTTTGATGTGATAATTATTGATGAAGCACACCGTTCAGTATATCAAAAATACCAAGCCATTTTCGATTATTTCGATGCCATTTTAATAGGCTTAACAGCAACACCAAAAAAAGATTTAGACCGAAATACATATCATTTATTTCAAATTGAGGATGATAACCCTACGTTTGCTTATGAGTTAAACCAAGCTGTGGAAGCTAAATTTTTAGTACCTCCAAAAGCTTTTAAAATTCCATTGAAATTTCCTCGTCAAGGAGTAAAATATTCAGAATTAAGTGAACGTGATAAAGTACGCTTTGAAGAACTATTCGGTATTAAAGGAGATGATTCGGATACAGGAATTCCAGAAATTGCCAAAAGCAAAGTCAATTCCTTTTTATTTAACGAAGACACCGTTGATAAAGTGTTAGACTACCTAATGCAAAATGGCCAAAAAATTGAAAGCGGTGATAAATTAGGAAAGACCATCATTTTTGCAAAAAATCACCCACATGCCATTTTTATAGAAGAACGTTTCAATAAAAATTATCCAGAATACGGTGGTAAATTTCTAAGAGTAATTGATAATTACGAAGATAAAGCACAGGATTTACTGGAACGTTTTTGTTTTGATAAAGGAGACGAAAAAGATCCTCAAATTGCCGTTTCAGTAGATATGATGGATACAGGAGTAGATGCACCTAGGGTGCTAAACTTGGTATTCTTCAAAGAAGTAAAATCGTATGCTAAATATTGGCAAATGATTGGAAGAGGAACACGTTTATGTCCAAATATATTTGGTCCAGGTAAGGACAAAGAATTCTTTTTAATCTTTGACAT
The DNA here is from genome assembly GCA_964498595.1 of uncultured Flavobacterium sp. Lineage (GTDB taxonomy): Bacteria > Bacteroidota > Bacteroidia > Flavobacteriales > Flavobacteriaceae > Flavobacterium. The sequence goes on along the minus strand of CAZCIV010000052.1, from coordinate 8,587 downwards.
TTGTGGAAACTTTGAATTTTTTGAAGATTTCCCTGATGGATATAATCCTACTGTCGCAAAACCATTACACCAATTATTATTTGAAGCACAATTAGATATTATTGTAAGCATACAAAACAATCCAGAAGCTTCTGAACAAGATGATGAGGTAGCTGAAGGATACAAACAAAATCTTTTTGAAAAAATCAATCAATTAGATACGAATCGTTTCGAAGTTAAAAAACATTTACGTTATGTAAATAAATATAAGAATGAAGCCAATTGGAACGCATTAAGTCAAAGTGATGTATTAGACATACAGCAAAATATATCACATTTAGTAGCTTATACAGAAGATACAGATGAATTAGCAAAACGTTTTGATTTAATTGTCTATCAATTAGAATTAGCAATAGTACAGCAAAGTAAAAAACAAGTACGTTATATTGAAAACATTCATAATATCGCTAATTTATTGTTTACCAAAAGAAATATTCCTGCAGTAGCAAGTAAAATAGCAACGATTAATGCGGTTATAGCAGATGAATTTTGGCAAAATATTTCATTACATCAATTAGAAAAAACAAGAGAGGAACTTCGCAATTTAATTCAGTTTCTAAAAGACGAAAACAAAGAGAAACCCATTTATTCTGATTTTACTGATGATCTGCCACATGGTGAAGTGCAAGAAAAAGATATTCTTATAGGATACACAAATTTACAAAGCTATAAAGACCGAGTAGAATCTTTCATTATAAAAAATAAAAATCATTTGGTAATAGACAAACTGTATAAAAATATTCCAGTAACAACAAAAGAACTAGAGCTTTTAGAAGAATTCTTAATGCAAGAAGCAGAGAGCAAAGACCGTCTATTCACGGAATATGAGGAACAACCTCTAGGTAAGTTTGTTAGAAAGATAATTGGATTAGACATTGAAGCAGCTCAAAAGCATTTTGCAACATTTATTCAACAAGTCAATTTAAACGCAAATCAAATTACTTTCATTCAAAAAATTATTGACTATTTAAACAAAAATGGTGTGCTAGACAAAACCATGTTAACACAAGCACCATTCAATGACCAGGATGATAATGGAATTATTGGTATTTTTCCAGAAGAAGATAAACTAGTTAAGGTCATTCAATTGATTGAGGAGATAAATCATAATGCAGGAATTGGTTAAAAAATACTAATGCAGATCAGTTGCACACATCGGTTTTAAATTTGTAAAAGAATTTTAAACTAATCAGTATGTCAAACTTCAATCTAATAAAATCATTTCTTTACGATGTCAACGATTACGTAAGTTTTAAACTTTTAAAAGAACGTATGATTGCCAATGATGAAGGAACTTGTTTTGCTCAGTTAATAAAGGAACAAGGCTATTACAAGTACCTATTAACATGGCATGTCGATGGTAAATACATAGGTGACTGTAAATCGTCAGCAAAAAGTGGACTGATTTAGTTCAAAACTAAGAGAGTGTTTTTTTGATTTTAACTTTAAAAAAAAAGTAAAATACCTACAAATAGGTATTTTTAATTTTTTTAAAAAAAATTAAATTTTTTTTTAAAAATATAAAAACTATGAAAAAACTTCTCTTAAGCATTATCATTATCATTTTTTCACCTTTTTTATTTTCTTGTTCTAAAGATGATACAGTATCTAATTCGATTAATGAAAATGGTGGACAAATTTACCGTTATCAAGTTGTTACAATTAATGTTGGTTCAACCAGTTTAACAAATAATGTTTATACAGGAACTTTAGCTGGAACTTCTGTTCAGTTAACCAAAGTAGCAGATCATGAATTGGTTTTTTATGTTCCAGAAACAACACCAATTGGTGCAACTGAATTACACATTAATAGTTTAAATAATGCTAAAATTAACTATGAGGTCAAAGATGTAATATTAACCCAATCTGTTGATGAAACACTTGCTCCATTAGAAACAAATTTTGAAAACTATGGAAATCAGTTATCAACTGCATCTCAAGATATCCCATTTGTACAAAACCACAGTACTATGATGAGCTATTACAATGGGTTGTCAATTGAAGAAAAGTCAGAAGTAGCTAAATTTTACAAAGTAAATAAAACAATTATTGATGCGGTTTATAACACCGATTACAGTACTATTCAAGGTAGAAATATAGATATGCAAGAAAATCGAGCGTTAGTTCTTCGATTTAAAGCGGCTTTAGCAGTGGGTATGATTGGGTCTGCTGTAGCTATTGCAGAACCATCAAACATTATACGTCCGATAGCTATTGGTGTAGCAATAGCTGGTATATCTGCTGCAGTTGACTATCATTTTGAATTAATCGATAGAAATATCAATATTATTGAAATGAAAATAAATGCTCTAACAGGAACAAATAATCGAAACACAAATTCTCAACTTTCATTGACAGAAAATGTAGCAACAACTCTTCCTTTTAATGTTAATGTAAGACCAATACAAGAGACAGATAGCAACAGTCAGCAAGAATATATGAAACTCTATTTTGCTACAAAAAACAGATTGAATGAATTGATTAGCAACATTAATACAGCAATCTTATGGGTAAATAATGCTATTCCTTTTGTTTCTTTTGATACGCTTCCTTTGGCTCAGGTTTCTAGTTCTGCAAACCCTGTTACAGCTGATGTAGATAGTCAAATCATGCAAAAAATAAATTTTAATATCAGTCATCCAAATCTTTCTTTAGAGACAGCCACACTTCAAACTAATGGACAACTGAACCTAAAAGTAAAATTTGTAGGCAACCCTACTGTAACAACTATTAACAGCACACTAAACTATACGTATAACGATGATTTTAGCAGTTTTTCGGGGAGTTTTCCGATTGAGGTGAGCACTTCTTTAAGCAATCTCCTTAATTTTAGCTTTTATGACCAATATGAAATTTCAACTTGTTTGGGACCAACCTCATTCTATTGTATTTGGAAACACCAAGTAACATTTAGCGGTGGAACACCAATTGGAGGTACTATTTATCATCGTACACATTGGGATAGTCAGAACGATGGTGTTTTTGAGGGGAGTACAGGATATACATCTGCTAATGTAACCAATACAAATACTTCTTTAAATGCTGCAATATATACAGTTAATATTCTTGATAACGGATATTGTTGGGGTAATCCTAATACTCAACTTAGATTAGAATATTATTATGTTTCTCCAACTGGTGTGGAAAGCCAACATTATTTTTCTCCAGTTCCAAGATAATAACTTAATATTTAGAGATTATGAAAACAATCAAAATTCTATTCCTATTCGTAGGGATGTTAGTAAATGGTGCTATGAGTGCGCAAAACAATTTCAGCGAATGGCTGTACCTTAGAGGTGATAAGCCTGTGCAATTTCGGTTAGAAAAAACAAAAGTTGAGGGCAATAAAGTGTTCTACAAGATTCACTTACGAATCAACAAAGCAGGGGCTGGTTATTGTACCCATCAACTTTGCTATGGTTATATCATTTATTTGCCCATTTATGAATACGACACCAACACCAAAACTGGAAAAGCAACCGATTTAAATTTTAAAATACCCAAAGAATTTACAGGTGAATATACCATTCCAACAGCATTTTATACTGTAAACAAATTGGAATCTAATGGAGTAATTTCGTATTGGGATCATGTTAAAAATTATCCTATGCAAAAAAATATTACTTCAGGAGAAATAAGTCAACAACTCGAATTTTTAAGAGGTTGTGTTGATACAAAAAGAGTTGACAAACCTTATGAAGATCACTGCAACTTTAAAGGTTTTAACGAATCAAAAGCAATTGAAATCAAATGACATACAAACCCCTACTAGTATTTTTAATAGGATGTATCACTATCGCATTACCCGCTCAGGTATTGAAACCAGGCACCTACAGTTCGTCCGACTTCGGTTACACTTATTCCGTGGTTATAAAACATGTGGGGAATAGTATAACGAATACCGAACCAAACCGAACCAGTCAATACAAAAGTAACGGTGGAAATCTGTACCACCATACAGAACCTAAATACGCCCATTTCTATATTAAAGTAATTTCAGACGAAAAGTTTTACGCAGGAAAACAAAACGGAGGGCAACAATTATTTACCTTTCAGGGAGGAAATACGGATGCAGAAGAAGTTTTGCCTTCGGGAGTTGATGATTGTCCTTTATATGATAAATACCTACAATTATCACAAACTGATCATGCGGATGCGCAAGCTTGGGTGTTTTGTGGTGCTGCTGCCATGGCAAAATGTACTTACACAGACAATTTAACGGTGTACCTCAAACCCCTCATAATTGCACTCAAAGGAATTTCGGTAGATAGCTCGCAATGCCCATGCAAAGATGTAATCACCCAAGCGGAATGGAATTCGGTACCTCAAAATTAATGGATATCACTATGAAATTAAAAAAACTACTCTCGATTGTTTGCTTTACTTGTACCATCGTTTTACAGGCACAACAAAGCAAAATTAAATTTGAAAACGTGGTGAGCGAGCAATTTGGAACTCTGCTTGAATCACTTTTAGTAGACGGCAAGATTAATGAAGCAGCTGCTACAGCATATTTAGAAACGATTTTTGGATTTGATGAAACGATTGGACAGCAACTTCAAAGTACTAATTTATCAAAAAAAATAAACGCTTTTCAACCAGGAAACCTATCGACAGATCAAGTAGTAGATCAATTAAACAAGCTGTTACTTACCTTAATCCCTGAGTCACAAAAAGAAGATATGATGAACAACATTCAAAATCAATTGATGTTGAACAATGTGGTAGGTGAAATTAAAAGTGGGCAAGTAGGCATGCATTCTATTAATCTAATCAATGACATAATTCAAAGTAATAGGGAATGGAAAAAAGAACGAATGATGAATGATGAAATTGCAAAAAAACTGGAGGTCATAACCCCAACGCTAAAAAAATTAAATGCTACCAACTCTTCCTACAAGAAGTTACATGTTATTGATGAAGTAGATTCTGGCAACAATTGGATTTCTTCCTATAATCCACCAGAATTAGTTATGACAAGAGATGTAAATAAAATGGAACGTAAAACAACAAATAGTGTAAAATTAGAAAATGGATATGTAACACTACATGACAATTATGGACCGTCAAATACACCTCAGCATTTAATTTTTAATGAGCTAAGATGTTATAAAAATATAGAAAAATTTGACTTTTCTAAAGATTTCTCAATGAACCTACAATTTAAAATTAGTGATGGGTTAGGCACTTTATTGGTAATAAATATAGGCAAAGGCTATAAAATTTTTATTACAAGGAATGTAGGTTCAAAAGGAAATATACAAGTGGGGGTTCAAGATGAATATAGGGTAACGGAAAAATATGGTATACTTAAAAGCAGTGAAAAATTAGATAAAGAAAAGAAAAAACTATCTCGTAATTATGGATATATTGCTGACTATACAATCGGAAATTCTATTTGGTTTTATGATAAAACAAAATTTGATGAAGTATTAAATGTGAATATAACTAAAATAGGTACTGTTTTTACTTTAAAATTCCTTGATTATCCTGTTGAAGTAAAAACAGAGGTCAACTACTTTCCCGACAAATATTATTTAGGTTTCAAAACAGAATCCAAAACCAATAAAGCCACTACCGAAATCCATAGATTAGAACTTAAACATTTATAAAGATGAGAAAAAATATAATTTTAATTTTCACGATTTTATTATCTCTAACAGGCTGGGCACAAGACAAAATCACATTAGATAAAGTACTAAACGAACAATTTGGAACATTACTGGAAACCCTTTTGAAAGATGGGAAAATAGATGAAACCAATGCGAAAACCTATTTAGAAACCGTTTTTGGATATGATGAAGAAGTTAGTAAGTATTTGCAAACGTCTGACTTTGTGAAGCAATTTGGTTCTCTGAAGCAAAGCGGATTTGGTAAAGCATCGACAGACAACCTGATTTCCCAACTGAATAGCAGCTTAATTTCGTTTATTCCAGCTGAAAAACAGAAAGCTTTTATGCAGCACATGGAGGCACAAATGCTCATTAACAATTCATTAAGTGAAATTACGTCGGGAAAAATTGGAAGCAATACTCTAGAACTCACCGCTAACATTATTCAAGGTTCTAAAGATGCCAAAATAGAGCGTCAGAAAAAAGAAGCCATAGCAAAAAAATTAGAAGCTATTACGCCTACCCTAACAAAATTGAATAGCAACCCTAAAGCATATAATAAATTGAAGATTGTTGATGAAGTGGACAGTGAGAAAAATTGGGTAGTCAATTCTAATCCTGCTGTTGTCGAAGACAATCAATTTCGATACACTAGTAATGCGTCTGCATTTGTGGATGGCGGATTAAAAATTAGTGCTGAAAATTACAAAGCAGCCGTTTTTAATTGGGATAAAGACACCAAATTTGAAATGACAAAGTTTTATAAAAACCCTGAGAAATTTGATTTTTCAAAAGACTTTAAAATGAATCTTTATTTCAAAATTGAAAATAGAAGTTTGCAAACAGTTGCCATTCAAATTGGAAAAAGTTATACTGTTTATTTAAGACGACAAGAGAAATATATGAGCATAAGTACTCCTATTCAATATAAAGTAACGGATAAATACGGCATTCTTGAGCCCGATAACGGAAAAATTAAAAGTGAAGTTTTAAAGGCGGATGAGCAAAAAAGATTTACACTATCTAAAGATTGGCTGAATGGAATGAATCTGGGTATGAGAGAAAAAAAGCTACCTGAAATTAATTTCGAAGGAATTTTAAAGTTAACTATTACCAAAAAAGGTACTATTTTCACCTGTACGTTCAATGATTTACCTGTTGAAATGAGCACCGAAATTAATTATTTTCCAGATAAATATTTCTTAGGTTTTTTAGTGCTAAATAATCTTAGCAAAAAGCCAAATATGGAAATTCATAAATTAGAGTTGGAACATTTATAAATAACACCAATGAGAACCTTATTTTTATTATCAGCTTTCCTCTTTGCCCATTTCTCTTTCGCTCAAGCCAAAGGAGAAGCTTGGTTTTATGCTATTGATAACATCAATAAAATTGTCTACATCACCGAATTGGAACAAGTTACCGTACCTGATAATTTGAATAATCCAGATGCTTGGCGCAACGGGTTTGTAGAACAAATGGGATGGCAAGGGCGTACACCGGATTCGTATGTGATTTCTTTTAATTGGATGAAATCCAACCACGAAAAATGGTATGCATCCGATGTTGAAAGCAGAAACAATAAAATAGTGGCATTCAAAAAAAGATATACCTTAAAATGGATCAAAATGCCAACACCTAAAAACCCAACCCGAAAACCCTCAAGCGTGAGTGCTCAATAATTTTTTTTAAATTTATGATTATGAAAAAACAATACCATTTTTTAGTCTTTTTATTATTATTAATTACAACAATTGGTATCAATAAATTAAGTGCACAAACTGTTCCCACTTTTGAACAAACCGTAAATTATATTGTAACCAATACAAAAGGAAGGGTTATGTATCCTGGAGCTTTAGATTCTTACAGCAGAGTCAAAGGCTATACATTAAAGGATATTAAAATTGAAAAGAACGGAAAGATCATCTTCACAACCGAGCAAAAAAATGATTATAATTTCTTTACAATAAGCTTCAATGTCTTTGATCTTGTTGCCAATACAGAATATCCAGAAGGCGTTATTGCCAAAAATTTTTTAGTGCACTTCAACGGATTAAATGTATCCAGTGGCTACGGAATTGTATATGCCACCCAAAACGATGCACTTAAAGTGGCACGTGCTTTCCGGCATCTGAGAACCGTATGCGAAAAGCCAGAAAACGATCTTTTCAGCCAACCCGTAATAGAAGAGAAAAAGACGCTAAGCAAAGAAGAAACACTAAGCTACATCAATAAAAACATAATGACAGGTTTAGGGTTGGGAGAATGCCAATGCTATATATTGGAAACCTACAATGATGGTAATGGTCATAGAAGTAAAAAAAACGGTACCTCAAACTATTATATTGAAAGCCATGATTTGGTGAGTACAAACACCTATGAAGTATATGGCAGAGCCGATAGGCAAGACTGTGAAGAAATGCCTTATTTTAATCATAGAGATGTTTTGGTTAGAGGTAGTTCGATAAGCAATAGTGTTAAATTAAAGATTTCTTTTGATCTGCTAAAATTAATCAACTTTGAAGTCTTTAATGGCACCAATGATGCTACCAAGGTATTAAAATTAAACTTTCAATCTAATTCCAGTTCAGCTGAAAACTTGTCGAGTGTAGATTTGATGAATATTAAAATATGGAACACAAGTTCTTTGCAGTTCCTTGTGTCTTCTGAAAATGTCGAAAAGGTGAAAAAGGCATTTATGCACCTAGAAAAGTTAATAAAAGAAGAAAAAAAGAAAGCGGAAGACGATGACCCGTTTGGGAATTAAAATTTTTTACAAATGAAAAAATCTGGATTTATCTTGTTGCTATTGGCTACATTCCTAGCCAATCCTATTTCCGCCCAAACCACCTCCATCACCCAAATCTTGGAAAAAACTTTACAACAAGAAAACATAGTCCGTGGAATAATGCGGGAGGAGTTAGAAAGTTTGGGTA
>CAZCIV010000051.1:0-12040 GCA_964498595.1 uncultured Flavobacterium sp. | reverse complement strand
TAGCTTACGATTTAGTAGTAAATGCAGAAGGAAATCACTCAAAAAATGCGGTTGCGACTATTAACGAAAGTTATGCAAACAATGTAACTGATGAATTTATTCAACCAATTGTGATGGTTGATGAAAACAACATTCCTGTTGCGAAAATTCAAGAAGGTGATGTGGTGATTTTCTTCAATTTCAGAACCGATAGAGGAAGAGAATTAACCGAAGTTTTATCGCAAAAAGACTTCCACGAATTCAACATGCACAAACTGAATTTGTATTATGTAACGATGACCAATTACGATGAAACCTATGAAAATGTTCACGTAATTTACGACAAAGACAACATTACAGAAACACTTGGTGAAGTGTTAGAAAAAGCCAATAAAAAACAAATTCGTATTGCCGAAACCGAGAAATATCCTCACGTAACCTTTTTCTTTTCTGGCGGAAGAGAAGAACCTTTTGTAGGCGAAACGCGTATTTTGAAAAATTCTCCAAAAGTAGCCACTTACGATTTACAACCCGAAATGAGTGCCTACGAACTAAAAGATGCTTTAGTTGAAGAACTTAAAAAAGGTGAAGTTGATTTTGTCTGTTTAAACTTTGCCAATGGTGACATGGTGGGTCACACAGGTGTAATGGAAGCAGCAATTAAAGCTTGCGAAGCCGTTGATGTTTGCGTTAAAGAAGTGGTTGAAACCGCTTTAGAAAACAATTACACCACAATAATCATCGCCGACCATGGAAATTGCGAAACGATGATAAATCCAGATGGTTCGCCAAATACAGCACACACTACAAATCCAGTTCCAATTATTTTAGTTGATAAAGAATTAAATAACATTCAAAATGGTGTTTTAGGCGACATCGCTCCCACTATTTTAGATTTAATGGGAATTGAAAAACCAGAAGTAATGACTTGTAAATCATTATTATAAATGACGACTCAATTAAATTTAAAAAAGAGATTCAAGTTTATGAATCTCTTTTTTTTACATCCAACAATTGTAAATTAAAAGTTAAACTTTTATAAATTGATAGTATTACTATTATATTTGCATCTATAAATATTACATCATGCAAAATTTACTATCCAATTTAAAAATAACCATCAACGAAAAACTCTATGTTAAAGATCCTGAGACTTCAGAATTAGGACGTAATATCCTAAAAAATAGCATCATACTAATTGAGGAAATAGGATTTGAAGCATTTACGTTTAAAAAATTAGGTGAGAAAATTCAATCTAACGAAAGTTCTATTTATCGTTACTTTGAAAACAAACATAAACTTTTAATTTATCTAACCTCTTGGTATTGGTCTTGGATAGAATATCGCATGGCGTTTGCAACTACAAATATTTCAAATCCAGTTGAAAAATTAGAAAAAGCAATTAAACTTGTTACCGAAAATGTAGTAGACGATAATGCAACTCCGCATATCAATGAAGAAATTCTAAATCGAATAATCGTGGAGGAATTTACGAAAACCTTAATGACTAAAGAAGTTGATAACGAAAATAAAGAAGGTTTTTTCTTAGTTTATAAAAGAGTTATCAATCGCATAATTGACATCATAAAAGAAGTAAATCCAAAATATCCTTACGCAAAAAGTTTAGCTTCAAACATTGTAGAAGGTGCGCTGCATCAACATTTTTTAAAAAATCATTTAAAAACTATTACTAACTTATCTGAAAAAGAATGCGCAACCGAATTCTACACAGATATGGCTAAAAAAATACTACTATGACACCATTAAAAAGATTCAAAAACCTCATCTTAATCGACAAACAAGACATTTATCAAATCTTCTTGTATTCTATTATAGCTGGATTAATCAGTTTGTCTTTACCTTTGGGAATCCAATCAATCATCAACTTTATTCAGGCTGGAAAAGTTAGCACTTCTTGGATAATCTTGGTAATTATTGTTGTGGTTGGAGTAGCTTTTGTAGGATTACTAAAAATCATGCAATTTAGAATCACCGAAAACTTACAACAAAAAATATTTGTTCGTTCCTCATTTGAATTTGCATATCGTTTTCCGAAAATAAAATTCAATGAATTACACAATCAATATCCGCCAGAATTAGCGAATCGATTTTTTGATACGTTAACGGTTCAAAAAGGATTTACTAAACTTTTATTGGATATTTCTGGAGCTGCTTTGCAAATATTTTTCGGTATTATTTTACTTTCTTTATATCATTCCTTTTTTATCTTTTTTGGCCTTATACTTTTGATATTATTGTATTTGATTTTCAAAATCAACTTCAATATAGGATTAGAAACCAGTTTAAAAGAATCGAAGTACAAATACAAAATTGCACATTGGTTACAAGAAATTGCTAGAAATCATTTAAGTTTTAAAAGCAATTCTATTTTTAATTATTCGCTACACAAAAACGATAAACTGGTTAATGAATATCTGAAACAAAGAGAAAGTCATTTTCAGGTTTTAATGAAGCAATTTGTTCAACTAACGGGTTTTAAAATTTTAATCACTGCTGGTTTATTGATCATTGGAGGATTATTAGTGATTAATCAACAAATGAACATTGGACAATTTGTCGCTGCAGAAATTATCATTTTAAGTATTATTGCAGCGGTTGAAAAGCTATTTTCAGGATTAGAATTGTTTTACGATGTATTGACTTCTTTAGAAAAATTAGGTTCTGTTGTGGATATGGAATTAGAAGAAGATATCCAAAATTCAAACTATTTAGTAGATAAAAATAAAATCACGATTGAAACCGAAAATCTATCGTTTACCTATCCAAAATCAGACAAAGAAATATTGAAAAATATTAATTTATTGATTGAACCAAAACAACATACGTTAATTTTAGGTGAAAATGGTTCTGGGAAAACAACTTTAATTCGTTTGTTAGCGCGATTAATTGAACCAACATCTGGTAGTATTTTTATCAATAATACCAATTACAAAAAGTATTCATCAGATGAATATCGCTCAAAAATTGGAATCATCACAGCTCATGAAATGCCTTTTGAAGGAACGATTTTGGAAAATATCACCTGTAATAATCCAGAAATTAAAATGGAAATGGTTTTTGATTTAATTGAAAAATTAAAACTAACCGAGGCTATCAAAGCACTTCCTCAAGGATTAGATACTAGGATTTCATCTGAAGGAAAACAAATCAATTCATCAACAATACAAAAAATTGTATTAGCTCGATGTATCATCAATGAACCGAAACTATTGTTCTTAGAAAACCCTTTGGACAAATCTGACGAACAAACTTGCAAAGAAATCATTGATTTTTTAAGCGAAGAAAAACATCCATGGACATTAGTTGTTGCAAGTAAAAACAATTATTGGAAACAAATTTGTAAGCAAACCATTCTTTTGGAAAAAGGTGAAATTAAATCCATTTAAGCCATGCTAAACATCACAAAAAATAGAATTGATCAATTCGTAAAGTTAGAGCAATTCAAATCAGGACAAATATTTAAAGAACAGAAGCATTACAAAGTAATTCGAAAGATTATTTGGGCTTTTGTTATCATGGTTGTTTTATTTCTTTTTCTTCCTTGGACACAAAATATTCAAGGAACAGGAAATGTTACCACTTTAAAACCTAATCAACGTCCTCAAACCATACAAACAGTAATTGCAGGAAGAATTGAGAAATGGTTTGTAAATGAAGGCGATTTTGTAAAAAAAGGAGATACCATTCTATTTATCTCAGAAATTAAAGAAGATTATTTAGACCCTAATTTAATTGAAAACACAGGCAATCAAGTAAAGGCTAAAGAAAATGCAGCTATATCATACGCTGATAAAGTAAAAGCATTGGAGAGTCAGATGGGCGCTATTCAAAATGAAAAAAACTTAAAATTAAAACAAGCGCAAAACAAACTTAAACAAGCATATTTAAAAGTACAAAGTGATAGTATCGATTTTGAAGCCACTAAAACACAACTTAAAATTGCAAAAACACAGTATACGCGTTCTGTAAATTTAAACAAAGAAGGGTTAAAACCAATGACCGATGTGGAGGAAAAACGCATGAAATTACAAGAAACGGAGGCAAAAATTATTACACAAGAAAACAAATATATTACTAGTAAAAACGAGGTTTTAAATGCAACAATGGAACTCAACAGAATTAGCGCCGAATATGCAGAAAAAAACGCAAAAGCAAGTAGCGACAAGCAAACTGCTTTGAGTTCGCAATTTGATACTGAAGCACAAGTTAACAAACTTAAAAATCAATATAAAAACTATCAAATTAGAAATGGATTGTACTACATTACAGCCCCACAAGATGGTTATGTTAACCGTGCATTACAATCTGGAATTGGTGAAACCATTAAGGAAGGGACTGCTGTTGTGAGTATTATGCCAGCAAAATATGATATAGCTGTTGAAACTTATATCGAACCAATGGATTTTCCATTAATTAACAAAGGCGAAAAAGTAAGAGTTTGGTTTGATGGATGGCCTACAATTGTTTTCAGCGGTTGGCCTGATGTTTCATATGGAACTTTTGGAGGAATAATCGTTGCAAAAGAAAATTTTATTAGTCCAAACGGAAAATACCGAGTGCTAATTGCTCCCGACCCGAAAGATAAAAAATGGCCAAAACAACTAAGCATTGGAGCTGGAACTCAAACTTTAGCATTGCTAGACGATGTCCCAATTTGGTTTGAAATTTGGCGAACTCTAAATGGATTTCCTCCTAATTTTTATCAACCTGCAACAGAAAACACTAAAAAATAATGAAATCGAAACTATTTTATATCTTCATTTTCATTTGTAGTTCAATGATTTTATTTGGGCAAAATAACCCAACAGAATTCACGTACAATGAATTTTTAGGTTATGTAAAAAAATACCATCCATTAGTAAAACAAGCCGATTTAAAACTCAACGAAGCCCAAGCTAATTTAATGCAAGCGCGAGGTGCTTTTGATCCAAAAATTGAAGTAGATTTTAATGAAAAACAATTTAAAGACAATGAATATTACTCTATTTTAAACAGTAGTTTTAAAATTCCTACTTGGTACGGAATTGAGCTTAAAGCCGGATTTGATAATGCTGAAGGAATGTATGTTAATCCTGAAAACACATTACCAAATAGTGGATTAACCTCGTTTGGAATTTCAGTTCCTGTTGGTCAAGGTTTATTTATCAACCAACGCATGGCCGATTTGAGAAAAGCTAAAATTGCTCGTAATTTGAATGTTGCCGAAAGAAACCTACAAGCTGTAGAAGTAATTTATGAAGCTTCTGTAAGTTATATAAATTGGAAAAGAAGTTTTGATGAAGTAAAATTGTACGAAACGTATTTAGAAAATGCCTTGATGAGATATGATGGTGTTTCAAAATTGATTGAACAAGGAGACAAACCTGCTATTGATAGTGTTGAAGCAGGAATCGCAGTTAAAACAAGACGTTTAAATCTAGAAGATGCAAAGTTAAAACTAACGAAAGCAAAATTGGATTTATCGAATTATTTATGGTTAGAAAATAATGTCCCTTTAGAATTAAAGGATGATTTAACACCAGAAATTACATTATCAAAAACGATAAAAGAAGTTTTACAAATAAACGAATTAAACCCAATTGACTTAAACAATCACCCGAAAATAAAAGCTTTAGACGCCAAAATCGCGATGCTTAAAGTAGACAAAAAACTAAAAGCCAATGCTCTTTTACCCAAACTTGATGTAAGTTATAATTATTTATCCGAACCAAGTTATATTGATAATTATCGATTTGAAGATTATAAAATTGGTTTGAATTTCTCGTTCCCAATATTTTTACAAAAAGAACGTGGAAGTTTAAAACTAGCCGATTTAAAAATTCAGGATTCGGAATTTGGCTTGCAATTTGAAAGAAAAAATTTGGAAAACAAAATCAAAGCACAACAGCAAGAAATTGTTTCGCTTCAAAAACAGCAAGATTACAATGATAAATTAGTAAAAGATTTTACCACATTGCTAAACGCAGAAGACCGCTTATTTGAAATGGGAGAAAGTTCTTTATTTATTATTAATTCTAGAGAGAATTCATTGGTGAGTTCACAAATTAATGAAATTGCTCTTGAAAATCGCTATTTGAATGCTGTAATCGGATTATATAAAACATTGGCAAATCCACAATAAATAAAAAAACCTTCGCAATGCGAAGGTTTTTAATTTTATATCCAAAAAAATATTAGTAACGACCTCTGTTGTTATCTCTATTGTTCGAATAACCACCTCTACCACCTGAATTACGATCGAAGCTTTTTCTTTCACCTTCTGGTTTTGGTTCAGATTTGTTAACTACGATTTTTCTACCTTCGATAGTTCCACCGTTTAATTCATCGATTGCTTTTTGAGCCTCAGCATCATTAGCCATTTCAACAAATCCAAATCCTTTACTTCTTCCGGTAAATTTATCAGAAATAATTTTAACTGATTCAACAGCTCCATACTCTTCAAAATAACCTCTTAAATCTGCTTCCTCAACACTGAAAGGAAGACTTCCTACAAAAATATTCATCTATGAAAAATTTAATTCCAAACAAAGGTAGACTATTTAATGTTGCGAAAAGGTTAAAGTTTGATTTATTTTCAAAAAAAAGAATTTTTAGTTAAAAAATTAAAAATCAAAAAGTTGTTTTTTTAAAAATTTTACAATATAAATTTGTTTAGCTTAAAAATATTTTACAAAAAGAAAGACAACCTTTCGATTGTCTTTCTAATACTAACCCAAATTATTATTTTATTTATGACATCCTGGCATTTCATAATAAGCTCGTTCAATAGCTTCTTGATGCGTAGGATGAGCAATTCTTACTAATTCATCAATTCTTTGTTTTAAAGTTTTTCCATACAAATCAGCAATACCATTTTCGGTAATAATATAATGTGCATGTGCTCTCGTTGTTACCACTCCTGCACCTTGCTTCAAATAAGGAACAATTCTACTTTCCCCTTTTTTGGTAATCGAAGGTAAGGCAATGATTGCTTTTCCTCCTTCACTTAATGATGCTCCCCTAATGAAATCCATTTGACCACCAACACCAGAATACATGGTACTTCCAATAGAGTCGGCGCAAACTTGTCCAGTTAAATCTACTTCAATTGCAGAATTTATCGCTACCATTCTTGGATTTCTTCTAATTCTAGCGGTATCATTTACCATAGAAGATTCTTTCATTTCAATAAATGGATTATCATTCACAAAATCATACAAACGTTTTGAACCCATTAAAAATGTAGCCAAAGCTCTTCCTCTTAAAGTTCCTTTGTAATTACAATTAATTACATCGCTTTCAATTAAATCGATAACCCCATCGGAAAACATTTCAGTGTGTAAACCTAAATCTTTGTGATTTGTTAATTTGCTTAGTGCTGCATTTGGGATTGACCCAATACCCATTTGAAGGGTACTTTTATCTTCAATTAAAGAAGCTATATAGGCACCTATTTTTTCTTCCTCTATAGTAAATGGAGCTACATCATGAGCATAAATTGGCACATCAACTTCAACCAAATAATCAATTTCAGACACATGTAAAATACCATCACCAAAAGTTCTTGGCATTTGTGGATTTACCTGAGCGATAACAATTTTAGCATTTTCAATTGCTGCCACAGAAGCTTCAACTGAAACTCCCAAAGAACAATATCCGTGAATATCTGGTGGGGAAACATGAATAAATGCTACATCTAATTTAACTACCCTTTTTCTAAACAACAATGGCAATTCGCTCAAAAAAACTGGAGTATATGAACCATTTCCTGCTTTTAAAGTATGACGAACATTGGCTCCTATAAAAAAGGAATTCACATGAAAACTATCTGCTAGATCAGGATTTGCGTAGGGTGCTTCCCCTTCTGTATGCAAATGACAAACTTCTACATCTCTAAGCTCTAAAGCTCTATCAGACAACGCTTTTGTTAAAATTGTTGGTGTAGCAGCTGCTGCCTGAACATATACCCTATCGCCACTTTTAACTACTTGTACAGCTTCCGCTGCGGTTACATATTTTCCCATACCTAATGAAATTTATGATACAAATTTATGCTCTAATTTAGGGATAAAATATGACATTTCTCATTTTTAAATTAGAACTTTAATAGCAAAATTTATTGCATTTTTAAAATTAATAGTAATCTGTTAATTATATGATGCTTGAATTATACTCATAATTAAACACGAATTCGTACTTTTGCTTCGAAATTTTGCATTATGATTGTAATTAAAACCTTAGAAGAAATTGAATTAATGCGTGAAAGCGCTTTGATTGTTTCAAAAACTTTAGGAATGATTGCTAAGGAAATTAAACCTGGCGTAACCACTTTATATTTAGACAAATTAGCGGAAGACTTTTTGCGTTCACATGGTGCTGAACCTGCATTTTTAGGGATGTACGGTTTTCCAAACTCGCTTTGTATGAGTCCTAACACTCAAGTTGTGCATGGGATTCCTAACAATGTTCCATTACAAGATGGCGATATTATTTCGGTAGATTGTGGTGCCTTTAAAAATGGATTTTACGGTGATCACGCCTACACTTTTGAAGTGGGTGAAGTTGCTCCAGAAACAAAAAAACTATTACAAGTTACTAAAGAATCTTTATACGTTGGAATTCGCGAAACTAAAGTTGGGAATCGTGTAGAAGATATTGGGCATGCCATTCAGCAATATTGTGAAAGTCATGGCTATGGTGTAGTTCGTGAACTGTGTGGACACGGTTTAGGTAGAAAAATGCATGAAGACCCTGAAGTTCCAAATTATGGAAAACGCGGTCGTGGAAAGAAATTGGTCAATGGTATGGTTATCGCAATTGAACCGATGATTAATATGGGAACTAAAAACATCAAACAACATAAAGACGGTTGGACCATTACCACAGCCGATGGAAAACCAAGTGCACATTTTGAACACGATGTGGCTATTGTAGATGGCAAACCGGAATTGTTATCCACTTTTGCTTATATCTATGAGGCTTTTGGAATTACAAGTAATGAAGAGGACGGCTTAAGACAAAAACCATTAGTATTGTAATGAAAAAAATATTCAAAATCATACTTAATACCATTCCTCGTCCTATCTTAATTCGGTTAAGTATTGTGGTGCGACCTATATTAGCTTTTTTATTAAAAGGTAATCGTTTTACTGATCCGATTGATGGAAAAAGCTTTCGTATGTTTTTACCATATGGATATGGAACACAACGTAATAATGTTTTATCACCAAGTACCCTTTCGTTAGAAAGACATAGATTATTATGGTTGTATTTGAAAAATGAAACCGATTTTTTTACAGCTCCAAAAAAAGTATTGCATTTTGCACCAGAGCAAGAATTTTACAAGCGTTTTAAAAAACAATCGAATTTAGATTACACTACTACCGATTTATTTTCGCCTTTGGCTGATGTAAAAGCGGACATTTGCAATCTACCATTTGAAGACAATTCTTATGATATGATTTTATGTAATCATGTTTTAGAACACATTCCAGATGACACAAAAGCGATGCAAGAACTATATCGCGTTTTAAAACCTGGCGGCATGGGAATCTTTCAAATTCCGCAAGATTTATCAAGAGCAACTACTTTTGCAGATGATTCGATTACCGACCCAAAAGAACGTGCAAAAATATTTGGACAATACGACCATGTGAGAATATATGGAAGAGATTACTTTGACAAATTAAGAAGCATTGGTTTTAAAGTAGATGAAATAGATTATACCAAAACAATCGCACCTGAATTAGTAGAAAAATATTGTTTGGCAAAAGGAGAAATTATTCCAGTTTGTTATAAATAAAAAGAAAGGCTTTTAAATTGAAAGCCTTTCTTTTTATTCTTTAATCAATTGTTTGAAATTTTCCGTAATGAATTGTTGCATTTTATTATTTGAATCAGAATACAAGAGCATTACATATAATTCTGGATGTTTTTGAAGAAACAACTTACTTTCTTCTAAACTCATTAACATAAATACTGTTGCATATCCATCTGACAAGCCAGAAGATTTTGATAAAACAGTTGCACTTAATACATTATTTTTTTGCCCTAAACCTGTTTTAGGATTAATAATGTGAACGAATTTCTCTCCTGTTTTTTCATCAATCATTACTTTTCGATAATTTCCAGATGTAGCCATTCCAAGATTCTCTAAATTCACTTTAGCAATTAAAGTACGCTCTTCTGGTTTTTGTAATGGATCATCAATTCCAACCACCCAATTTTTATTATCAATCGTATTTTTACCTAAAGCGAATAATTCACCGCCAATTTCTACTATTGCATTTTCAATCCCTTTTGACATTAAATAGTTTATCACTACATCAACTGAATAGCCTTGCGCAATTGCATTAAAATCAATAAACATCTCTTTATACTTCTTTGATAGAGTTTTGTTTTCATTTAATTTAATTTTATCAAAACCTACAAATTGCAATAAACTATCAACTTGTTTAGGTGTTAAATCTTGATGCTTTTTATTTGGACCAAAGCCATAAGCATTGACTAAAACACCAATAGTAGGATCAAAAAAACCATTGGTTTCATTATAAATTTGATTCGAAAGTTGGAACGTTTCTTTAAAAAAAACATCAATTACAACAGTAGAATCACCCGCATTTATTTTGGAAATTTTAGAATCTGGTCGGTACGTAGAAAGTGATAAATCGAAAGCAGTTAACAAAGAATCAATTTGATTTTTAGTAACTTTTTCTTCATTTGAAATGTATTTTATAGAATACGTACTTCCTTGTGCTTCGCCTTGAATGGTATAAAAATCAGTTGTTTTATCACATGAAACTAATAAAATTAGGACAATAAAAAAGCTACAAAATCTCTTTAATTCCTTCATAATTTAAAATATAATCTTGATTTTTTAAAATCGGTTTTTCGAAATCTTCTGCATTGGCAAAACCTACTCCGGCAAATAAAACTTTCGCTTTTTTTTCTTTAGCATGATTGATGAATGTTTCCATAAAAACAACATCATATTCAGTGGGATTATCAGGATAGGTTACTGCTTGTATCATTACAAAATGCAAGGTATTTGTGGGTTTATCTACACAAACAAATTGCGGATGTTTTTTCAATTGGCTGTTAATAGCAATGAACTCAAATCCTTGCTTTTCGAGTTCTTTTCCCACGTGATTCATGGCCAAATGATGTAAGTCTTGAAGTGATAATGGTTCCATGATGCAAAGGTAGTTATTCTATTTGAAAGCATAAAAAAACCGACTCTTTTCTGAATCGGTTTTAAAATTATTTTTATCTATAATTACCATAAATATCCTTATTTTCAACTGCTCCTTTTGGAATGGTTTCCCAGGTTTGACCTTCTATATATTGAAAATCTTCTGCCACTGGTTTACTTAAATAGATTCGACTATATTTTGGTTTCTCTACACTAAATTTTACGAAAAAATTTTTTCCTTTTAATAATTTTCGCATTTTTCCAGTTTCATATGCACTACCAAAATAAATAGAGTTTTTAACTGCATTTCCTTGATCATTAGACGAAACAAAATATTCACTATTGTAATAAAAACTAAACTCAACTGATCTTCCTCCTTTTCCCTGACTTAAATAATCATAAACAGTTGCTACAGTATACAAAGTTTTCCCATCTTCAAGATATTTTTTATTTAGTAAATGCATTACAAGTCCGTAAATAAAAAGCCCTATAAAAAAAGAAAACGCAAAAACATAATACAAGTTTTTTTGAAAGTATTTTTTAATTTGTACAAATGACATATTATTTTATTTAGTAAATTCAAAAATAAACAATTTCAAATTCAAACATAAAAAAAACCGACTCATTTCTGAATCGGTTTTGGCATTTAAAATTTGGATTAACCTCCGAAGTCGTCGAAACGAACATTTTCTTTTGGCACACCCCAATCGTCACACATTTTTACAACTGCGTTATTCATCATTGGTGGTCCACAGAAATAGAATTCAATATCTTCAGGTGAATCGTGTAATTTCAAGTGATTATCGATAACTACATTATGGATAAATCCTACGAAACCATCACCTTCTCCATTTGGTCCATCTTTCACTT
>CAZCIV010000050.1:3041-12051 GCA_964498595.1 uncultured Flavobacterium sp. | reverse complement strand
AGATAATCTGAAGCAGGATTAGGATAAACCGCCACCTTATTTTCAATAGGAGTTTGAGTTGATAAAGTAGCTGACCAAGGTTGGCCATAATTCGCTCCAAAAATATAATCTGCCAAACTAGGATAATCAATGAATGGATTTCGATTCATTTGCCAAGTATATATGTAATTATTACGATTCATTTCAAAATCGTCTCTTGGGTCGGTTGTATGCCAACTTAATAAAGTTGCTAAATCACCAATATTTCCAGATGGAATAGGCTGACCAAAAGCATCAACTCCTGAATATTCAACTGGATCTCCATTTACAACATTTAAACTTTCAAATCTTACTGCCATATAAAACAATGATCGAGCCACATCTCCACGCCAAGAACCTTGAGTTCCTGCCGGACCCGCATAAACTGTAGACGTATTTACTGGACCATAATTTTTATTACTTCTAGAAGAATTTTCTTGTCCGTTCTCAGCCCTAATATGATGAGCATCTGACATACCATCAACTGTACTAAAAGCACTTGTCGTGTTCCAAACATTAAAGCCATCAGCTGTATCTCCATTTGCTTCTTCAAAACCTCCTCTTGATCTACAAAAAATATGTTCTTTATTCCATTTCCCAACAATACTATTAGAACTTTGCTGGTCTAATTTAGCCATAGGTGCCTCAATATACATACACCAAACTTGATTGTTATTTAGTGGATTTCGGTCGGAAGTTTTTAAAATCTCCCAAATATCAGCGTAACTATGGAGCCTCACAACTGCTGGATTGGCAATAATATTTTGTAATTCTTGTTTTAAAGCATTACCTGACAAACCTTCTAGAGAATCATAATAACCCGCTGGAATAGTTGGTACAACAACATTATAAGTTGGATTTAAAGGTGTTCCCCAAGGGTCAGTTGCAAAATTAGCATCGTAAACTCTGAAAATTGTATTATTATTGTAAGCCACATAACCAATAGGTAATGATTGAAACACAAATTTCATTTCTTCATCACCTTCATCAATTCCGTCATTTGTTAAAATTATACCTGTTTGGGTTGTTGTTTCTCCAACAGGAATCATAACTGTTAAACCTCCTGAAAAATCAGACATTGTAAAATTACCATTGTTCAAAGTAAAATTCATTATTAAATTCTGATTTTGAACTGGTTGACTTGTAGTAAAAATAAAATTAAAACTATCCCCTTCATTATAACTAGATTGAGAAGTAGAAACTGTTATATAATTTGGTATAATACCACTTCCATCGTTATTCATTCCAGGAGTTGGCGCTTTTACTTCATAAGTTCCATCATTTTTCCTTTGAATGGACTGAGAAGTCACCAAACCATTTGCGTTTTCATTTGTACATACTGAAATACCTAAAGTGGTCATCATTGCACTGGGCTGCGTAGAATTACCTGAGTAAGCCAATGCACTTATCAAATTTGTAGTCGTAGCCAATGTATTCAAAGGAAAATCTGTATCATTTCCCAAGTATAATGCTACAACATCAGGTCCATTTTGAATAGTACTATTAGGAATAATCTTTAAAGGTGCTGGTGTTACTGAATTATTTCCTAAATGAAAGATCCCATTAAAATCTGTTTCATATCCATCCAAATCAATTGCGTAATAGCTAACAGAATTTGAGTAAGGAGCGGAACTTCCAGCGTTAAAAAAAACTAAAACATATCCATCCAATGAAAAGTTCGGAGAAGTCGATTTTAATTCTACAAATTCTAATTGATCTGTTCCTGGAGTATCTGAATCGACTTCATTTATTACAATTTGTGAATAAGAAAACATTCCCCCTAAAAGGAATAATAAAGTAAGTATTTTTTGGGGCATAACATCTAAATTTATCAAATCTACTAAATAATTATCTTATTTTACGTATTACTTATTTCTTTTAATTAAAAATTAAGCTAACTGTAATAATAATTTTATATTTTGCAGCTATTTAAGCAACTTTTTTGTTTTAACAACATCTATATTAATAAAATACAATCAATTTGAAGCGTTTAATTAAAATAGTTTTTTTTCTTTTTCCTATTCTTATTTATTCTCAGCACTCCTCAAGGATATCTGTTCGAGTAAACACTGATGATAAAACACTATTTATTAAACAAGAATTAACTTATAATAATTCTGGTAACGATACTATAAAACACATTATTCTTAACGATTGGAATAACGCTTTCTCATCAAAATCGTCTGCATTAGCAAAAAGATTCTCAGACGAATTCAATAGATCTTTTCATTTGGCTAGTGACAAAGAACGAGGTTTTACTGATATAAAAAATATTACAGATGAAAAGTTTCAATTCATATCATGGGAGCGACCTGATGGTAAAATTGATTTAGTAAAATTAGATTTAAATCAACCTATTTTACCATGTTCAAAGCAAACTTTTACATTAACCTATGTTGTAAAAATTCCGGATGCAAAATTCACAAAGTTTGGTTATACAAATTTCGGAAAAATAGTCTTAAAAAACTGGCATTTAAACCCTTCCAGATACGAATACAAACAATTTATTCAATATAGCAATGAAAATTTAGATGATATCCCTAATGCCTTTTCCGATTTTGAAATTGAATTAGAATTACCAAAAAAATATTATGTACATAGTAATCTTGAAGAAATTAGTACAATTGAACTTGATGCAAACAAAAGAATTACGTTAAAATCTAAAAATAAAAGTGATGCCATAATAGCTTTAGAACTGGAAAACACCTATCAAAATTTTAAAAATGAAATCATTGAAGTTAGTTGTGGAATTGTAGATAATAAAATTACCGACATTTCTAAAGCTTTAGTTTTTGATAAAGTTTCTAGATTTGGTGTATCTAAACTAGGATTACCAATTGCTCCAAAAATAATACTCAATCAAGAAGATTACAATAGAGAGCCGTTTTATGGATTAAATCAACTACCAAATTTTTTAAGTCCTTTTCCAAATGAATTAATGTTTGAATTGAAATTTTTAAAAACATATTTAGGAATTTATTTAAAGGAAAACTTCAATTTAAATCAAAGAAGAGATTATTGGATTTATGATGGAGTTCAAGTTTTTTTGATGATGAAATATATTGAAGAGTATTATCCTGATTTAAAAATGACAGGAAATTTAGCAAATATTAAACTACTCAAATCTTACAACTTCATCAATCTTGATTTCAATGAGCAATACAATTATTTGTATATTTTAATGGCTAGAAAAAATCTTGATCAACCTTTGAATGAACCTAAAAACAAACTCATCAAGTTCAATGAACAAATTGCGAGCAAATACAGAGCTGGCTTAAGTTTAAAATATTTAGACGATTACTTAGGAAATGAAATTGTTCAAAATTCTATCCAAGAATTTATTCAAGAAAATCAAAATTTTGGAACAAACTCAAGACAATTTGAAACAGTTTTAGAAAAAAACAGTCCAAAAAATATTGATTGGTTTTTCCGTACCGTTGTAGAAACACGTAAATTAATTGATTTTAAATTTGGTAAAGTAAAAAAATCAAACGATTCTTTATCTGTAAAAATTATTAATAAAACAAGAACTAATGTACCTATTTCATTGTACCATTTGAAAAACAATGAGATTATCAAAAAAAGTTGGATAACCAATATTTCAACAGACTCAACAATTGTTATTCCAAGATTAGACGCAGATAAATTAACATTAAATTATAATAATGAAATACCAGAATACAACCTCAGAAACAATTGGAAATCATTAAAAGGATTCTATTTTAACAATAGACCTTTCAAATTTATTTTTCTTAAAGATCTTGAAGATCCCCATTACAATCAAATTTTTTACGTTCCAGAAGTAGAATTCAATATTTATGATGGTGTGGCTATAGGAATGAGATTACACAACAAATCCATACTTAACAAACCATTTACTTTTAGTACAACCCCAATGTATTCAAGTAATACGGGGACTGTTGTTGGAAAATTTACTGCATTTGTTGATGATAATATTAGAGAAGACGGAAAATTATATCACATAAGATATCTTATTACAGGAAATCGTTTTCATTACACAAGTGATGCTTTTTACACCAATATAAGTCCCGTAATCCAATTTAAATTTAGAGATAAAAACTTCAGAACTAATAAAAATGAATTTATTCAATTAAGACAAGTATATGTTCAGAGAGACAAATCAAATTTAATCATTGATACAAAAACAGAAAACTATAACATTTTCAATGCGAAATATGGAAATTATCAATCTGAAGGCACAAAACATTTTTCCCTTTTAAATGATTTACAAATATCCAATTCCTTTGGAAAAGTTGCAACCGAAGTGCATTACCGAAAACTATTTGAAAACAATCGCCAAATCAGTTTGCGCCTTTTTGCAGGAGCTTTTATGTTCAGAAGCACTAATTCCAACTTTTTTAGTTTTGGATTAGATCGACCCAACGATTATATGTTTGATTACAATTTATTAGGAAGAAGTGAAACCACTGGAATTTATAGCCAACAATATGTTTATGCCGAAGGTGGATTCAAATCTAAATTGGATACAAGATTTGCTAACCAATGGATGACTACCATAAACGGAACTTTCAATATTTGGAATTGGATTCAAGTTTATGGAGATGCTGGAATGCTAAAAAACAAATATAGCAAAGCCGAATTTGTATACGATTCAGGCTTACACCTAAATTTAGTTCCTGATTATTTTGAGCTTTTCTTACCAGTTTATTCTTCAAATGGATTTGAACTTAATTCAAATAAGTATGGTGAAAAAATCCGCTTTGTAGTAACCTTAAGTCCAAAAATATTAGTTTCTCTATTTACAAGAAAATGGTTTTAATAGCTTTTTGACTATTTTTTTGATAATTTAATAATTAAAAATCGTTTTTTAATAGATTCATTGCGTTTTTCAAATCAAAACTATTGATAGTTTAATAATAATTAAAAAAATATTACTCCTTGTATTGTTTTATAAGTCGTTTTAATTAAATTTGTTGAATTATCAATTTCGTACAAACGGCTTATGAAAACAGCAACAACATCGGAAGTAGTTTCTTTTGAAGATTTCAAAAAAGAAGTCATTAACGATTATAAAATCGCCCGAATCAGTAGAGAATGTAGTCTTCTTGGAAGAAAAGAAGTACTTACAGGTAAAGCCAAATTCGGAATTTTTGGCGATGGTAAAGAAGTACCTCAATTGGCATTAGCAAAAGCATTTCAAAACGGAGATTTCCGTTCAGGATATTACCGCGACCAAACCTTTATGATGGCAATTGGCGCTATGAATATCGAGCAATTCTTCGCTGGATTATATGGCCACACCGATATTAATTTTGATCCAATGAGTGCTGGTCGTCAAATGGGCGGACACTTCGCAACCCATTCATTAGACGAAAACGGAAATTGGAAAAACTTAACCCAACAAAAAAATTCGAGTTCTGACATCTCTCCTACTGCTGGGCAAATGCCGCGTTTGTTAGGATTGGCTCAAGCTTCAAAAATATACAGAAATGTTTCAGGAATCAACCAAACCAACTTCTCTGAAAACGGAAACGAAGTAGCTTGGGGAACTATCGGAAATGCTTCTACTTCTGAAGGTTTATTCTTCGAAACCATCAATGCTGCTGGTGTTTTACAAGTACCAATGGTAATGAGCGTTTGGGACGACGAATACGGAATTTCAGTTCACGCACGTCATCAAACCACAAAAGAAAACATCTCTGAAATCTTAAAAGGTTTCCAACGTGATGAAGAAAATAACGGTTACGAAATCTTACGTGTTAAAGGTTGGGATTACCCTGCTTTAGTAGAAACGTACCAAAAAGCATCTCAAATTGCTCGTGAAGAACACGTTCCTGTTTTAGTTCACGTAAGCGAATTAACGCAACCACAAGGTCACTCAACTTCGGGAAGTCATGAGCGTTACAAAAATGCAGAGCGTTTGGCTTGGGAAGCAGAATTTGACTGTGTAACTAAAATGAAAACTTGGTTAATTGACAACAACATCGCTACTTCTGAAGAATTAGATGAGATTGATAGCCAAGCTAAAAAAGACGTTTTAGAAGGTAAAAAAACAGCTTGGATAAACTTTACAGCTCCAATTAAAGCTGAGCAACAAGAGTTGGTTGGTTTGTTAAATAACATCGCTTCACAAAGTGAAAACAAAGTATTCATCGAGAAAATTGCTAACGATGTTGCTTCAATAAAAGAACCTATTCGTAAAGATATTTTAGTAGCAGCTCGTAAAGTGTTGCGAATGATTATAAAAGAAAATACTCGTGCGACTTTAGCGACTTGGATTGAAAATTATACAGAGAAAATTCAACCTAAATTCAGTTCGCATTTATTTTCGCAATCGGATAAAACGGTTTTAAAAACGAAAGAAGTAGCTCCAACTTACGATGCAACTGCTGAAGATGTAGATGCGCGTTTGGTTTTAAGAGACAACTTCGATGCTATCTTCTCAAAATATCCAGAAACGTTGATTTTTGGTGAAGATTCTGGAAATATTGGTGACGTAAACCAAGGTTTGGAAGGCATGCAAGAAAAATACGGAGAATTACGCGTTGCCGATGTCGGAATTCGTGAAGCTACAATTTTAGGTCAAGGAATTGGAATGGCAATGAGAGGATTACGTCCAATTGCAGAAATTCAATATTTAGATTATTTGTTGTACGCTATCCAAATCATGAGTGACGATTTAGCGACATTACAATATAGAACTGCCGGTCGTCAAAAAGCACCATTAATTATCAGAACTCGTGGTCACCGTTTAGAAGGTGTTTGGCATTCAGGTTCACCAATGGGAATGATTATCAATGCAATCAGAGGAATTCACGTTTTAGTTCCAAGAAACATGACCAAAGCCGCTGGTTTTTATAACACTTTATTAGAAACAGACGAACCTGCATTGGTTGTAGAATGTTTGAACGGTTACCGTTTAAAAGAGAAAATGCCAACTAATTTAGGCGAATTCAAAACACCTATCGGAGTAGTTGAAACGATTAAAACTGGAACTGATATTACATTAGTTTCTTACGGTTCTACATTACGTTTGGTAGAACAAGCCGCAAACGAATTAGAGTCGGTTGGAATTAGTGCCGAAATTATTGATATTCAATCATTATTACCTTTCGATATCAATCATGACATTGTGAAATCAGTAGCAAAAACAAATCGTTTATTAGTCATTGACGAAGATGTTCCTGGTGGTGCAAGTGCTTATATTTTACAAGAAATTGTAGAAAACCAAAAAGCCTATCAACATTTAGATAGCGCACCACAAACATTGGCTTCAAAAGCACACAGACCTGCTTATGGAACAGACGGCGATTACTTCTCAAAACCTTCTGCAGAAGACATTTTTGAGAAAGTATATGCGATTATGAATGAGGCAAATCCAACAAAATATCCAAATTTGTATTAAATAATTTGTTTATTCGAAAATTAATTAGAAATATTTGCAACATACAATTAAGAACATGATTTCAATTTTAAACAATACTTGGTGGTGGTCTAACTTACGTCAAACGTCGTGAGCGAAACCTGCTATAGTATAATTTAAAACCAAATACATAGAAAAGGCTTGTCAATCACGACAAGCCTTTTTTTATTGTCAAAAAATTAAATCAAATATGAAAAAATATAAATTACATACCCATTACAAACAAATTCTTGCCGACACCATTACGCCAGTGAGTGTTTACCTGAAAATTCGCGATAAATTTCCAAATAGTATTCTTTTGGAGAGTTCTGATTATCATGCAAATGACAACAGTTTTTCGTACATCTGTTTCAATCCGATTGCTTCCATAAAAGTTGAAAATCAAAAAATTGAAATGAATTATCCAGATGGATTTTCAGAAATTATCCCAATTGATACTGACGTTAACGTGGCTAAAGAAATCGAAAACTTTTCAAATCAATTTGAAACCGAAAAGTCAGATTTTAAATTCATAACACAAGGATTATTCGGTTATTTAGCTTACGATGCCATTCAGTATTTTGAGAAAGTTTCGATTGCTAAAAAATCAACAGAAAACGAAATTCCAGAACTATTCTATGCTGTTTATCAAAATATCATCGCGATTAATCATTTCAAAAACGAAGCGTATTTATTTTGTCATAGTTTTGATAGAAGCAATAATATCGCTGAAATTGAACAATTATTACAATCGAAAAATTTTGCTTCCTTTTCATTTCAAAAATCAGGAAACGGAACTTCAAACTTAACCGATGATGAATTCAAAAACTACGTTTCGTTAGCCAAGAAACATTGTTTACGTGGTGATGTTTTCCAATTGGTGTTATCTAGAAGATTTTCACAAGGTTTTAAAGGTGATGAATTCAATGTGTATCGTGCTTTACGAAGTATCAATCCTTCTCCCTATTTGTTTTATTTTGATTATGGAAATTTTAAAATATTCGGTTCTTCTCCAGAAGCACAATTAATAATCAAAAACAACTATGCCGAAATTCATCCTATCGCCGGAACATTCAAACGTACAGGAAACGACGAACAAGATGCTACATTAGCCAAAAAATTAGGAGAAGACACAAAAGAAAATAGTGAACACGTTATGCTTGTCGATTTAGCAAGAAACGATTTAAGCCGAAGTTGTAACGAAGTGAAAGTAGAAAAATACAAAGAAGTGCAGTTTTTCTCACACGTGATTCATTTGGTTTCAAAAGTATCAGGAAAATTAAAAGAAAATCATACTTTTATGGAATTAGTTGCGAAGACTTTCCCAGCAGGAACATTAACCGGAGCACCAAAAGTAAAAGCCATGCAATTGATTGAAAACATCGAAAAAACCAATCGAAGTTTCTACGGTGGCGCCATCGGAGTTTTGGATTTTGAAGGTAATTTCAATCACGCCATTATGATTCGTTCTTTTTTGAGTAAAAATCATACTTTACATTTTCAGGCGGGAGCCGGAATTGTTGAAAGTTCATCCAAAGAAAACGAAATGCAAGAGGTGTACAACAAGTTAGGCGCTTTACAAAAAGCTTTAGATTTAGCAGAAAACAT
>CAZCIV010000050.1:0-2941 GCA_964498595.1 uncultured Flavobacterium sp. | reverse complement strand
TTAGAGGATTTGAATGCGAATGTAACCGTTTTTAGAAACGATGAATTTGAATTGAATGAGTTAGAAAAATTCGATAAAATTCTACTTTCGCCAGGACCAGGAATTCCTGATGAAGCGGGTTTGTTGAAAGAAGTTATCAAAAAATACGCTTCAAGCAAAAGTATTTTCGGAGTTTGCCTGGGTTTACAAGCAATTGGTGAAGTTTTTGGTGGTACGTTAACCAATTTAGAAAAAGTGTATCACGGTGTCGCTACCAAAGTCACAAAAACAGAAGACGACTTTATTTTCAATGATTTACCAAATGAATTTGAAGTTGGGCGTTACCATTCTTGGGTAATTTCAAATGAAAACCTTCCTACCGATTTAATCGTAACTTCTATTGATAAAAACGGTGAAATTATGTCAATGAAACACGCTCATTTTGATATTCGAGGTGTTCAATATCATCCTGAAAGTGTTTTAACACCTTACGGAAAAAAAATCCTAGAAAATTGGCTTAGCCATTAATTAGCAACAACATACACGCTTAAATTTCCACTTTACTAAGATAAAACTAGTAAAGTACAGCCCAACTTATGTCCAATTTTTAAATTCGAAAAAATGAAAAATATATTAAATCGATTAATCCAACACGAAATCCTAACCAAAGAGGAAGCTAAAGATGTTTTGGTCAATATTTCTTCAGGAAGTTACAATCCAAGTCAAATTGCGGCTTTCATGACGGTTTACATGATGCGAAGCATTACCATTGAAGAACTTGCAGGTTTCCGTGAAGCTTTGTTAGAATTGTGTATTCCTGTTGATTTTTCAGCATATAATACGATTGATTTGTGTGGAACAGGCGGCGATGGAAAAGACACGTTCAACATTTCCACTTTAACTTCTTTCATCGTAGCTGGAGCAGGAATTAAAGTCGCAAAACACGGAAATTATGGTGTTTCTTCGATTTCAGGATCGAGTAACGTTATGGAAAAAATGGGTGTAAAATTCACAAATGATATTAATTTTTTGACTAAGTCTATTGAAGAAATCAATATCGCCATTTTACATGCGCCACTCTTCCACCCTGCTATGAAAAATGTGGGTCCTATTCGAAAAGAATTAGGTGTGAAAACGTTTTTTAATATGTTGGGACCAATGGTAAATCCATCGTTTCCAAAAAACCAAATGGTGGGCGTTTTTAGTTTAGAATTAGCGCGAATGTACGCCTATTTATATCAAAACACTACTACCAACTACTCCATTTTACATGGGTTAAGCGGTTTTGACGAAGTTTCTTTGACTGATGAAGTAAAAATTATATCCAATACATCCGAACAAATTTTAAAACCATCCGATTTTAAACTACCCGAATGTCAACTAGAAACTATCAAAGGTGGAACAACAGTAGATGAATCTGCAAAAATTTTCTACGATGTCATTTCTGGAAAAGGAACAACGGCTCAAAACAATGTAGTTTGCGCTAATGCAGCCATCGCCATTCAAACAGTTGAAAAATCGAGTTATGATGAAGCTTTAACAAAAGCGCAAGAAAGTTTAGCCAGCGGAAAAGCATTAGAAAAATTGAAAAAATTAATCGCAATAAGTAATTAACCATGAACATTTTAGATAAAATCATCACCTACAAAAAACGTGAAGTCGAACTAAAGAAAAGCATCATTCCTGTTTCACAATTGGAAGCTTCGGTTTTATTCAATTCTCGCACGTATTCAATGAGTAAATTGTTGAAAAATAGCGTTTCAGGAATTATTGCAGAACATAAACGTCGTTCGCCATCGAAATCGGTTATTAATAATAATCATTCCGTTGAAGATGTAGTTTTAGGATACCAAAATGCTGGCGCTTGCGGTATTTCTGTATTAACGGATAGCAAATATTTTGGTGGCAGTTTAGACGATTTGTTATTAGCGAAAGCTTCGGTAAATGTTCCGTTGTTACGAAAAGAATTTATTGTTGACGAATACCAAATTTTAGAAGCCAAAGCCCACGGAGCCGATGTAATCTTACTAATTGCAGCAGTTTTGACTCGAGAAGAAATAAAGCAACTTTCAGAATTTGCACAAAGTTTAGGTTTAGAAGTACTGTTAGAAGTTCACAATTTGGAAGAATTGGAAAAATCGATTATGCCAAGTTTGGATATGATTGGCGTGAACAATCGCAATTTAAAAACTTTTGAAGTGAGTTTAGATTACAGCAAAGAATTAGCTACTAAAATTCCAGACGAATTTGTGAAAGTTTCAGAAAGTGGCATTAGTTCAATTGAAGCGGTTAAAGAATTACAACAATTTGGCTATCAAGGTTTTTTAATGGGAGAACATTTTATGAAAACCGAAAATCCTGGTTTGGAAGCTCAAAAATTCATTCAAAAATTAGTGATATGAAAAACGTAAAACTAAAAATTTGTGGGATGAAAGAAATCGAAAATATTAAGGAAATATCGGCTTTAAATCCTGATTATTTGGGTTTTATCTTTTGGGAAAAATCAAAACGAAATATGACTTTGGATTCGATTCCTGAACTTAATGAAACTACAAAAAGAGTTGGGGTTTTTGTGAATGCATCCATACAAGAAATTGCTTCTAAAATAAACCAATATCAATTAGACATCATTCAATTACATGGAAATGAGTCGGTTATTTTTTGTAAAAACGTAAAAAAACTCGGTGTCGAAGTCATCAAAGTTTTTTCTATGGATTCGAATTTCAATTTTTCTGTGGTTAAAGAATATGTATTAGCTGTCGATTATTTTCTTTTTGATACCAAAGGAAAATTACCGGGAGGAAATGGCATTACTTTCAATTGGGATGTCTTGGAAAACTATCACTTTAATGTTCCGTATTTTTTAAGTGGTGGAATTGGAATTACAGAAATTGACGGATTAAAAGAATTTCTAAAATCACCCGCTGCAAAAAAATGCTACGCAATTGATGTTAACAGTCGT
>CAZCIV010000049.1:7719-12161 GCA_964498595.1 uncultured Flavobacterium sp. | reverse complement strand
TTGTAATAATCTGGATTTGAAGTACGAACTTCTCTGCTCCAATCAAACGAAAAACCGATTTTATCTAATTGTTCACGGTAGCGAGCAATGTTTTCACGAGTGGTTTTTTCTGGATGTTGTCCGGTTTGAATAGCATATTGTTCCGCAGGTAAACCAAACGAATCGTATCCTTGCGGATGCAACACATTAAATCCTTGATGTCTTTTAAAACGCGCTACAATATCAGAAGCAATGTAACCTAGCGGATGCCCAACGTGTAACCCAGCTCCAGATGGATAAGGAAACATATCTAAAACATAATACTTAGGTTTATCAGAATTGTTTTTTGCAGCAAAAGTTTGGTTTTCTGCCCAATATTGTTGCCACTTGGCTTCGATTTCGTTATGGAAGTACTTCATATTTTAATTTTCAGTCTCAGTTTTCAGTCTCAGTTTTCAGTCTCAATTAAAACAACTGATGACTGCGATTGTGACTGACCACTATTTTTTTCGGTGCAAAAATACATTTTATAATACTAAAGTTAAAACTTTGTTGTTATATTCTGTGTAAACAAAATTTCTTTACTATTTTTACAGCTTAAATAGAATTATATGGCATCCTCTTTTGAAAATTACAACAAACGACGTTTAATATCATCCTACTTTTCAGTGGTATTGAGTATCTTTTTAGTATTGTTCCTTTTAGGAGCTTTAGGACTTTTTGTAATTAATTCGAAAAAGATAACTAACGATTTTAAAGAAAACATCCCGATGACCGTTTTCTTTGATAACGATGCAAAAGACTCCACTATTAGCGCTTTTGACACTGAATTGAAAAACGCTAAATTCATCAAAGAATATGCGTTTGTTCACAAGGATAGCGCAGCTAAAAACAATGTAGACATCGTTGGAAAAGATTTTATGGAGTTTTTAGGATTCAATCCGCTTCAAAATTCATTTGACATACACTTAAAAGGAGATTACGTTAATGCCGATAGTATCAAGAAAATTGAACGCAACATTCGTAAAAACGAAATGGTTTCGGAAATTATCTACGATAAAGAATTGGTAGATATGGTAAACGAAAACGTAACGAAAATTACATTTTGGATTTTAATTATCAGTGGAATTTTAACGGTTGTAGCGATGTTGTTAATCAATAGCTCTATGCGATTATCGATTTATTCTCACCGTTTTACTATTAAAACCATGCAGATGGTGGGAGCTACAAAATCGTTCATTAGAAAACCTTTTATTTGGAGAAGTATTAAACTAGGATTAATTGGTTCTGGATTAGCCATCATCGGAATTATCGCTTTAGCTATTTATGTAGATGGTATATTCCCAAGTTTAGGCATTGCAAAAGATTACGTTTCGCTTGGTATTGTAATTACTGGTGTTTTAGGAATTGGAATTCTAATTACTTGGATTAGTACCTTTTTTGCTACACAACGTTTCTTGAATTTAAAAACAGACGATCTTTATTAGTATTCATTGAATAGCGTTCAGTGAATTTAAAAAATATAAAAATGGAAAATAACAACAAACCTGAATTTCTTTTTGATAAAGTAAATTATAAAATTCTTTTAGTTGGATTAGCTGTAATTGGCTTAGGATTTCTTTTAATGAGTGGTGGCGGAAGCGAAGATCCAAATGTATTCAATGGTGAAGAATTATTTAGTTTCAGAAGAATCCGTTTGGCTCCAACCGTAGTTTTAATCGGATTTGGAATTACAATTTATTCGATTTTAAAAAACCCTAAAAAATAGTTGTCAGTCACAGTCACAGTTTTCAGATGAACTGCGACTGAAAACTGCGACCGAGAACTAAAAAATGAATACACTTCAAGCCATTATTCTTGCCATTATTGAAGGAATAACCGAATTTTTACCTGTGTCATCAACAGGACATATGATTATTGCTTCGTCTTTTTTTGGCATTGCACAAGACGATTTTACCAAACTTTTTACGATTGTAATTCAGTTAGGAACGATACTTTCTGTAATTGTATTGTACTTCAAACGTTTTTTCCAATCATTAGATTTTTACTTTAAGTTGTTTGTTGCTTTTATTCCAGCCGTAATTTTCGGTTTGCTATTGAGCGATTTTATTGATAGTTTATTGGAAAATCCTATAACAGTAGCGGTTTCGTTAATCATTGGTGGCTTTTTATTATTAAAAGTCGATGATTGGTTTGGCAATTCAGAAGGAACCGAAATATCCTATTTAACTGCTTTTAAAATTGGTTTGTTCCAATGTTTGGCAATGATTCCTGGTGTTTCTAGAAGTGGTGCTAGTATAGTAGGCGGAATGACACAAAAATTATCACGAACAACTGCAGCCGAATTTTCATTTTTCTTAGCAATCCCAACCATGTTAGGAGCCACTTTGAAAAAATCATACGATTATTATAAAGATGGTTTTGTGCTTTCAGACGACCAAATTAATTTATTAATTATTGGAAATGTGGTCGGATTCATTGTAGCCTTAATCGCTATAAAATCATTCATCGGATTTTTAACCAAACACGGATTTAAAATTTTTGGTTATTACAGAATTATTGCCGGAGTTGCAATTCTACTTATTCATTTCTTCGTACAAAAATTGACTATTATCTAATGAGTGCCGAAGAATTTTTAGCAGGAAAAGTACTTTTAATCGACAAACCCTTGAAATGGTCTTCTTTTCAAGCGGTGAATAAATTGAAATACATTTTAAAACGCAAATACGACTTACCAAAGAAATTCAAAATTGGTCACGCTGGAACTTTAGATCCGTTAGCAACTGGTTTATTAATTATTTGTACCGGGAAATTCACCAAAAGCATTACTGAAATTCAGGCACAAGCTAAAGAATATACGGGAACGATTATGGTTGGAGCTACTACTCCATCGTATGATTTAGAAACTGAAATTGACGCTACTTTTCCAACTGAACATATTACCGAAGAATTGATTTTGGAAACCACAAAGCAGTTTTTAGGTGAAATCGACCAGAAACCTCCTGTTTTTTCTGCCATTAAAAAAGATGGAAAACGCTTGTACGAACATGCTCGTGCTGGTGAAGAAGTAGAAATTCAATCGAGAAAAACTACTATTTACGAATTTGAAATCACTCGAATTCAATTACCAGAAATCGATTTTAGAGTAAAATGTAGTAAAGGAACTTACATTCGTTCGTTAGCTTATGATTTTGGTTTAGCCTTACAATCAGGCGGACATTTAACCGCGCTTCGAAGAACAAAAATTGGAGATTATTCGGTTGAAAACGCAATTACTCCTGATAATTTTGAACAATCTTTAGGTTAAATTATTCTGAATCTGAAGTTTAGAACCAAATTATTTCTTATTTTTACGTAGCATAAATTTCTTTTCCAATGAAAACTGCAGATAAAAAAAATAAAAACTTAGCCATTCCGGGCAAACCGATGTCTCAAAAAGCATTCGCTGAGTTAATTAAAGAAGCGGAAAATGGTCCGTTTTTAACTGTTGAAGAATCTAAAGAGAAATTTGAAAAATGGAAATCAGAAAGAAAGAAGTAGTTACTTCCTATCCGTTTGATAATTTTGATTTGATTGATATTTATGAATATGGTTTAGCTGAATTTGGTGAAAGGTTAGCCTCTGAATTCATTCCTGAAATATACAAATACATCGAAAGACTCGAAACTGAATACTTGCTTCATCCCGAATGTCGTCATTTGGAAACCAAAACTAAAATCTATCGCAACATTATTCTAGGCTCGTACTTAATTATTTACAGAATTCGTGCCAATAGAATTGAAGTTTTAAGAGCTTTTCACGGAAGTCATTCTCCAAAAATTTTAAAAACTGCCAAAAAAATAAAAATCTAATCTTTTGAAAACTTTTTTACCAAAATTATACTTATCAAGCTTATTTCTTGTTTTATTCCAATTTAGTTTCTCCCAAAACGTAAAACTAAAAACCGGTGATTTATTATTTCAATCGATGAATTGCGGTCCACTTTGCGAAGCTATTAACGAAGTTACTGAAGGTTATCAGGGAAAAGATTTTAGTCATTTGGGAATGGTTTACATCAAAAATGATTCTATTTTCGTAATTGAAGCTGCTGGAAAAGCAGTAAAAATAACTCCATACGAAACCTTCAAAACCTATACAAAAGAAGAAATGTTTGTAGGAAGATTAAAAAGAAAATACCGAAAATACATTCCTGAAGCTATCACTTTTTCGTTACAACAAGTTGGCGTTCCTTATGATGATGAATATTTATACGATAATGGAAAATACTATTGCTCGGAATTAATTTATGATGCGTTTTTGCATTCATACAAAAAACCACTGTTTGATTTAGTTCCGATGACATTCAAATCACCAAAATCAAATCAGTATTTTGAAGTTTGGGCAGACTATTATGAAAAACTAAAAATGGAAATCCCAGAAGGTCAACTAGGTTGCAACCCTGGCGGAATTTCCACTTCTGATAA
>CAZCIV010000049.1:0-7619 GCA_964498595.1 uncultured Flavobacterium sp. | reverse complement strand
AAATCCCAGAAGGTCAACTAGGTTGCAACCCTGGCGGAATTTCCACTTCTGATAAATTAAGAATTATTGGAACTTTACGCTAAGATATTTTCATGTAGTTCCACGATTTCGTTCTGAATCGAAATTCCTTTATCGTGTAAATACCATTTTTGTAATTCAATTTTAGCGGTTTCATCTACTACACCATGAGCAGCTTTGTAATCTAAGATTAATTGTTTTGCACCTGCTGGTCTTGGACCCCAATCGGCCACAACTTCAAAAGTTTCCGCATCTAAAATGATTAATTTTGGAATTGCTTTTCCTCCATTGGTTAAAAAATGTTGCATTAAAGCATCGTTATCATCGCGCAAAGCAATTTTTAATTCTACTTTATCTGTTACTTCCGCCATTTTGTGAATTACAGGAACAATCTGCGCCGCATCGCCACACCAACCTTCACTTAATACCAACCAAATGTACTTTTTGTCTAAATTTTGTAATTTAGCTTTTACCTCTGGAGTTACTTCAATGGTTTTATCTAAACGATGCATTCTCGTTTCGTTTAATTCTGAATATTTCAACAAATCTTCTGATTGTTCGTGACCCGTAGATTTCCCTTCAGCAATTAAACTTGATACTTTTTTTCGGTAATCAGCATAAGAAAAACTGTTTTCTAATGCTTGTTTTATAGTATTTATCATCTTATTAACTTTATTTGGCAAATTTAGTTCTATTTTTGATATTTATATGTAAGAAATGTTACACATGGAAAATGCGTCAAAATCTATCGGAATTGTATTATCTGGTGGCGGATCTAAAGGAATT
The DNA here is from genome assembly GCA_964498595.1 of uncultured Flavobacterium sp. Taxonomy (GTDB): domain Bacteria; phylum Bacteroidota; class Bacteroidia; order Flavobacteriales; family Flavobacteriaceae; genus Flavobacterium. The sequence continues at coordinate 6,815 of CAZCIV010000049.1, read as the reverse complement.
GCCCATGCAGGTGCTTTACAATTTTTAACCGAGCAAGGCCTGCAACCTTCTTGCATTGCAGGAACAAGTGCTGGTGCAATCGTCGGTGGTTTGTATGCTTTTGGGAAAACGCCCGAAGAAATTCTAGAATTTTTTAAATCGATTTACTTTTTTCATTGGAAACATTTTACCTTCAAAAAAGCAGGATTGATTGATTCGGAATCCTTTAAAAGTTATTTTGCAGAAATGCTTGGAGAAACTACCATTGGTGATTTAAAAATTCCGGCTTACATCACTGCAACCGATTTGGTTAAAGGAAAACTAAAAATTTTTAATTCCGAAGCGAAACTTATCGATGCTATTTTAGCTTCATCCTCTTTTCCAGGAATGTTGTCACCTTATGAAATCAATAAGAAATTATATAGCGATGGTGGTATTTTGAATCATTTTCCAACAGATATTTTACAGGGAAGATGCGACTATTTAATTGGAGTTTATGTTAGTCCAATTCAAAACATTGAATCAAAAGATTTAAAATCGATAAAATCAGTTACAAGTAGAGCCTTTGATTTGTTGTATGCGAATTACAATTATCAGAAATTCAATTTGTGTGATTGGGTTATCGAACCAAAGGAATTGGCCAATTATAGTACGTTTGAAACCAGTAAAACTAAAATGGATACCATTTTTGAAATCGGCTACAACGAAGCAAAAAAATCATTTCAGGAATTAAATTTATAATTGTTCCAACATTTTTTTCAGAAAAAACCGATTTAACTATATTTGCACCAAAATAATACAACACGATGAAGTACAAAAGAATTCTTCTAAAATTAAGTGGTGAAGCTTTAATGGGCGAAAGACAATATGGAATTGATCCAAAACGCCTTGCAGAGTACGCACAAGAAATCAAACAAATTCACGATAAAGGAGTTGAAATTGCAATTGTAATTGGTGGTGGAAACATTTTTAGAGGTGTTGCGGGTGCAAGTAATGGAATGGACAGAGTACAAGGAGATTACATGGGAATGCTAGCCACAGTTATTAACGGAATGGCGTTACAAGGTGCTTTAGAAGAAGCGGGAATGCAAACGCGTTTGCAAACCGCTTTAAAAATTGAAGCTATTGCGGAACCTTACATCAAAAGAAGAGCAACACGCCATTTAGAAAAAGGAAGAATTGTTATTTTTGGTGCTGGTACAGGAAATCCATATTTTACAACGGATACCGCTGCTGTTTTAAGAGGAATTGAAGTAGGTGCTGATGTAATTTTAAAAGGAACTCGTGTAGATGGTGTTTATAACGCTGATCCCGAGAAAAATCCAGATGCAATAAAATTTGATTACATTTCTTTTGAAGAAGTATTAGCAAAAGGATTAAATGTGATGGATACCACTGCTTTTACCTTGAGTCAGGAAAACAAATTACCTATTATAGTGTTTGATATGAATAAAGATGGTAACTTGTTAAAAGTTTGCGAAGGTGAAACTATCGGAACAACAGTAACAATATAATTTTGTTTCACGTTTCATGTTGTTATTGTTCTTAACTTGAAACCTGAAACCTTAAACTTGAAACAAAAAAATGACAGAAGAAATTAATTTTATTTTAGACAGTGCAAAAGAAGCCATGAGTGGTTCAATTGCTCATTTAGAAAAAGAATTCTTAAATATTAGAGCTGGAAAAGCTTCGCCTCAAATGTTAGGTGGTGTTTTTGTGGATTATTATGGTTCTCAAACACCAATTTCGCAAGTAGCTAACATTAACGCTCCTGACGCAAGAACATTAACCGTTACGCCTTGGGAAAAAAACATGTTGGGACCTATTGAAAAAGCAATTATGATTGCTAATTTAGGGTTAAACCCAATGAACAATGGTGAAAACATTATCATCAACATTCCTGCCTTAACAGAAGAAAGAAGACGTGACTTAGCAAAACAAGCGAAACACGAAGCTGAAGAAGCAAAAATTGGTATCAGAAACCACAGAAAAGATGCGAATACGGATATCAAAAAAGAAGAAAAAAACGGAACTGCGGAAGACATTTGTAAAAAAGCTGAAGAAGACGTTCAAAAATTAACTGACACTTTTATTAAAAAAATTGATGAACTTTTAGCCGTTAAAGAAGCGGAAATCATGAAAGTATAAATTTTAAATCCCGATTAACACTCGGGATTTTTAATTTTGAATATATTTGTAAGAAATAAAACCTTTCATGAAATACTTTTGGCTTTTTTTGTGCTTTTTCATTTCTCTTAGTACTGTAGCACAAACAAAAATTAAAGGACAAGTTATCGACTTTGATTCAAAAGTTCCATTAGCTTTTGCTTCAGTCACTTACGATAATAAAAAATTCAACACCGACTGGGAAGGAAAATTTTCTATTGAAGTCAAAGATTATAAACTTCCTATCAAAATTAATTTTAAAGGATATTATGAAAAAACCTTTTATGTACAAAAGGAAATTCAATTCATTACAATTAAACTTGTTAACGATTTAAACGAAAAGAAAACGGAAATTCACACTGATATTGAAGTAAACAATATTATTAAGAAAGTAATTGAAAACCGAAAGTCAAACGATCCTGAAAAAGGGTTATCGACTTTTCAATATAAAAATTATGAATACCTTCAAATAACCGCAAATCCAGATAGTATTTCTTCTAAAATTGACACCATTTATAAAAAAAGATTCCTGAGAAAACCAACTATTAAATTGGATTCAACGAATTACAAATTCAAAAAATTCTCAGAGAAACAACATTTGTATCAAACAGAAAAAGTAAATTTAATCCAACACCATCAAAAACAAAGCAAAGAAACAATTTTAGCCACAAGAATGGCCGGTTTTGAACAACCTATATATGAATACTTAGGCTTAAAACTCATTTCCTATTCGGTGTATGAAAATCCATTTGAAATACTTGAAATTCCAGTTCAAAATCCAATATCTAACTATGGCAGAAGGTTATACAATTATAAGCTAATTGATACAGTTAAAATAGAAGGCAGAAGCTCGTATCGAATTTATTTTGAACCTAAAAAACTCAATACAAACAGACTAAGAGGATTACTTTATATTGATTCTCAAAATTATGCCATTTCACAAGCCTATTTTAGAATTTATGGAGTAGTAAATATTAATGCGACTTACACATTTGACTATAAAAAAGAATTTGATATCTGGTTTCCAAAAAATCGAAAATTTAGAGTTTCAAAAGGCAACAATCATGAAGATATTAAAATATTAGGAGGAACCATAAAATTCAGCTCTAGTCTAGAAGAAATTGAAAACAATAATGCTACAGATCATGCCTTTGTAATAATTGAATCAACTCCTTTTGATATAGAAATTAATAAAAAAGTTGAAATTTCTAAACCAAGAGTTAAGATTGAAATTCCGGAGAATAGTTTAAAAAGAGATAACGAATATTGGTCCGTTTTTAAAAAGGAGAGTCTAGATAAAAGAAAACTTCGCACCTATACTTCTATTGACAGTTTATCACTTTCCGAAAAAATCGAGCATAAAATTTTTCTAGGGCGAAAAATTATTAATGGATATGTACCAATTTCTATATTTGATATTGACTTAAGAAGTATTGCAAAATATAATAATTTTGAAGGATTCCGTTTTGGCTTAGGCGCAGTAACCAATTCGAAATTATCTGATAAATACAAAGTAGCTTTTTATGGCGCTTATGGATTAAAGGATGACGAATTTAAATTTGGAATAACCCCTTCCTATCTAATTCACAATAATTCGGAAACTTGGGTAAGCGCTTCTTATACTGATGATATAAGCGAAATTGCTCAAACTAACTTTGTAACTGATTCACGAAGATTTAAAATCTATGATCCTCGACCAATAAATATTTCCACATTTTATAATAACAAGATGAGTTCGGCTTTTATTGAGAGTAAGTTTTTACCAAAAACCTCAAGCTATTTTGGAATCTCTCATAATCAAATTCAGCCTCTTTTTGATTACACATTTATAAATGACGGAAAATCTTATACCAATTACACCATTACTGCATTACAATTAGCTGTTCAATGGAATCCGTTTAGTAATTACATGCAAACGCCTGTTGGGAAAATTGAATATGAAAAACGTCATCCTAAATTTTCATTACAATTAACTCAGGCTTTACCAAATATTTTAGACAACGACTTTACATTTACCAAAGTTGATTTTAAAACATATTACGAATTGCCTTATTTGTCTGGTCAAAAAAGTTCGATTTTATTACAAACTGGTATAGCATTTGGCGATGTTCCAATTACGCATTTATACAGTATTGTTCCTAATAACTTAAACAGAGATGCAATTCTGCAACGAATTACTTTTGCAGGGAAAAACAGTTTTGAAACCATGTATTTCAACGAATTTTTCTCCAATAAATACGCTTCTTTACAGTTAAAACATACTTTTAATAAAATTCGTCTTGGATACAAGATTAATCCTGAATTTACTGTCGTTACTAGAATGGCCGTGGGTTCAAACAATAAAAATAATCAACACGTTGGAATAGGATATAAAACACTAGAAGACGGTTTTTTTGAAAGTGGAGTTGAATGCAATAAAATCTTCAAAGGTTTTGGCTTAGTTGCCTTTTACAGATATGGCCCCAACCAATTACCAAATTTTGATGACAACATTGCAATTAAAGTATCCTATTATTTAGATTTAGGATTCTAAATTTAACTTAAAAATTACGCTCAACACCAATATTTCAAGCAATTATCCTTACCTTTGCACCCTAATTTTTGAGAGATGTTAAAGTGGTTAAGCACCAGTTTTTGGGATTATATTGCCAGTAGAATTTTAAGAAACCGCGTTTTTTTATTACTTCTTGTTTTACTTTTTACGATTTTCATGAGTTTTCAGTGGAAAAACATGCGTTTTACCTTTACTGAAGCCAATTTATTACCTGATGATCATGAAGTAAACATTCAATACAATTCTTTTTTAGAAAAATTTGGTGAAGAAGGAAATCTAGTAGTATTAGGTTTCAAGGACAAGAATTTCTTTACCGAGAAAAATATAAAAGCTTGGGAAAAATTCATTGCCGAAATCAAGAAAGACAAAGCTGTTGAACTTACCTTATCTATTGAAGATTTAAAAGTACTTGAGAAAGATACATTAGAACAAAAATTCAAATTAGTTTCTTTCATCAATAATGATAGTATTTCTGACACCTACTTAAAAGAAAAGGAAAAAGAGTTTTTCAACGATTTACCTTTCTATGAAGGCATGCTGTTCAATAAAGAAAGTGGTGCAGTGCGTTTTGCTATTTACATGGATAAAAAGATTGTAAATACTCCAGCAAGAAAACAGTTTATTGAAAAATATCTTAACCAAGACAGAATTAACGCCTTCGAAAAAGAAACCGGATTAGATCTTCGTGTTTCTGGAATGCCATACATTAGAACACTGAATGCTAATAGCATTATTAGTGAAATTGGATTGTTCGTTGGTGCAGCACTTGGAATTACTTCATTACTATTCTTTTTCTTTTTTAGAAGTTTCAGAGCTACCATGGTTTCCATGTTTGTGGTAATTATTGGCGTAATGTGGTCGTTTGGAACGCTAGGTTTGTTACATTATGAAATAACCGTTTTAACAGCAATTATTCCTCCATTAATCATTGTTATCGGAATTCCTAACTGTATTTTCCTTATCAACAAATACCAGCAAGAAATTAAAAATCACGGAAATAAAGCCAAATCCTTACAACGGGTAATTTCTAAAGTTGGGAATGCTACTTTAATGACGAATTTAACTACTGCTGCTGGTTTTGGAACCTTCATTTTTACAGATAGTAAATTATTGAAAGAATTTGGAGTTGTAGCTTCATTAAACATTGTTTTCTTATTTATACTTTGTTTAATTATCATTCCAATTGTTTATAGTTATATGCCAATGCCTAAAGAGAAACACTTAGCACATTTAGGTAAAAACTATATGGCTAAATTTATTCATTGGATTGAAAACACAATAAGACACCATAGAATTGCTGTTTTTTCAACAGCCATTGGGATTTTAGTGATGGGAATTATTGGAATTTATCAAATTAAAATTTCGGGAAGTATTATTGAAGATATGCCAAAAAAGGCGCCTTTTTACAAAGACATTTTATTCTATGAAAAGGAATTTGATGGTGTTATGCCATTAGAAATTGTTATTGACACTAAAAAACCAAAAGGTGCTTTAAAATCAGTAACATTAAAACGAATAGAAGAACTTCAAGAAACCATTGAAGAAATTCCTGAATTATCAAAACCTGTTTCTATTGTTAATTTAGTCAAATATTCAAAACAAGCTTACTATAACGGAAATCCTGAATATTACGAATTACCTACCAAACAAGAAGAAGCGTTTATTTTATCCTATATAAAAAATTCGACTAAAAAAGGCAATGAAAACATGTTGAAAAGCTATGTCGATAGCACCGGTCAATATGCTCGCATCACTACTTTTATGCGCGATATTGGAACTGATAAAATGAAAAAAATTGAAGAACGATTACAAGATAAAATCAATCATATTTTTCCAAAAGAACGCTACGAAGTTTCACTAACAGGAAAAGCGTATGTTTTTGAAAAGGGAACGCATTATTTAATTGACAACTTAGTACAATCGTTACTTTTTGCAATTGTATTGATATCATTATTAATGGCTTATATGTTCCGTTCGTTCAAAATGATAATCGTTTCGTTATTACCCAACATTTTACCTTTAGTAATGACAGCTGGACTAATGGGCTTTTTAGGAATTCCTATTAAACCATCCACCATATTAGTATTTAGTATTGCTTTCGGAATTTCTGTTGATG
>CAZCIV010000048.1:4870-12178 GCA_964498595.1 uncultured Flavobacterium sp. | reverse complement strand
GATTTTGTTACGATTGTTTTATGAGCAGCCCAGCAGTAGGCGATTGGATTATGAAGCCCGAGTTAAGCACCGCGCATTTAGATATCGAAGACCGCGATTTAGAATACGAAAAGCGAGTGCAATTGCAACCTCACGTAGTCTATTTAGCTTTATCAAGCGAAGTAAAAGTAGGCGTAACCAGAAAAACACAAGTTCCTACTCGATGGATTGACCAAGGCGCTGTGCAAGCTATTCCAATAGTTGAAGTTCCGAATAGATATTTAGCTGGAATTACAGAAGTGGCGTTAAAAAACCATTTTGCTGATAAAACCAATTGGCAAAAAATGCTAAAAAACGAATATCTAGAGATGGATTTAATTGCTGAACGAAATAAAGTTTTCGATTGGTTACCAACAGAAGTAAAAGACTATTTCCCAAAAGAAGAAAAAATCATTCAACTAGATTTCCCAGTTTTACAATATCCAAAGAAAGTAACGAGTTTAAATTTAGATAAAACACCAAACTTCTCTGGAACACTTACCGGCATTAAAGGTCAATATCTGCTATTTGAAGACGGAACCGTTTTTAATGTTAGAACTTATGAAGGTTATGTGGTGAAGATGAGTTTGTAATAAATATATAACTCGCCCATCGAATTTATCAGCGCAACGAAAGCGCGGAAATGTTTTCCGTGCACTTAAAGTAGATAATACTTATGACCACATCAAACAAGATTTTTATTTTAGTTCAGTAAGAAATTATGTTGAATTAGATAATGATTTACAAGTTATTTTATTAGATTAGTTTGAAGTTGATTGTGGGCACGGAAAACATTTCCGCGCTATCGGGTTGGGCTGTTGCCTTGTAAAATTTTCTTGAGTTTTTGTTTCATATTTATTTGTTTAAAAATTTACACAAAACAATAAAACTTTTTTGGATGCCTTGCTGTAGTTTTTCTGCCTATTTTTCAAAAAAAATAGGTTTGTATACAAAAAACCCTCTCAAATTTGAAAGGGTTTTGTTTTTTGTGTTTATTCTTTTTTCTTCTTGCCAAATAAATTTTTTAAGGCATCAGTGGCTTTCGTTTTAATTTCTTCTTTTGGTGTAGTTTTTGGCTTTGTAGTATCAGCTACTGCTGTATTTTCAGAAGTTTTTCCCTTTGTTCCAGTTATTAAATTACTTAATGCAGAAGTTCCTTGATTAACTAATTTGTCTTTCTGCATTTTAACTAATTGTGTTGTCAAATTGGTTGTTGATTGTTTTAAATCGGTATTAAATTTTGGCTGTGAAAAATTACCTGTCATTAATCCAGATACGGGAATGCTCGTTATTTGTTTTTGGTCGGCAGGCGTTAATTTTGCAATTAAATTAGTTACGTCTTTACCTAAATATTTCACCGGAACATCAAATTTTAAATTGTAATTCATCGTTTGGTCAAAACCATGAGTTCCACCAACATTTACAGTGATATCTTGGTATTTAATGTCGAAAGGTTTTACGTTTACTTTTCCATCTTTAAAAGAAAGTGCCGCTTTAACATCATTAAGATTTACTTTACTCATATCGATGAATTTCATGTTGGAACTCAATGCAGTCAACATAGCTGAGTTCTTTTCATTAATAGTAGTTGATAATAATTGCCCAAATAAATCACCAGAAATCGTTTTTAAATTTGGTGTCATATCGTTTTGTAAATCTCCAGATAATTTAATTGTTGAATTCAGTTTTCCATTAACAACACCAGCAATTGGAGCAATTGATTTCAACATGTCTAACTGAGAGAATGATTCGGCAATATTGACTTTATCTAAACCTAAATTCATATTGAAAGTAGGTGTTTTCCCTTTAGTTGAAACCGTTCCGGTTAAACCAATATTTCCACCAAAAACACCCATTTTTAAATTGTTTAGGGTTACCGCTTCATCTTTGATAAGCATAGTTCCTGAAACATCTTTCAAATTCAAATTGTCATAAATCACCGTTCCCGCTTTTGCCGAAATACTACAATCTAAGAAAGAAGGGATTTTAACTGCTTCCGTTGTTTTTTTACCTTCTTCTGAAACAGTGGTAGTTGGCGCCATGAAATCTGAAACTACTAGTTTAGTTGAATTCATGTTGAATTTTCCTTTCAAAATTTGATTTTTGAATAGGAATCCGTAGAAATTATCCAATGTTCCATTTACTTGAATATCAGACGAACCTGTTTTAGCGTCAAACTTACTCAAGTTGATATGATTTGGATTGAAAGCTACATTAGCTTGATTAATTTTGAAAGGTTTTGCCATTTCTTGACCTTCGTAATAGAATCCTGTTAAACTCACAGTTCCCGAATTTTGTATGTTTTGATACTGACTTTTCTCAACTGATTGCATGTCGAATTTTGTTTTTACATCGGCTTTTAGAATTCCGGTTAGCGGTTTGTCTAATTTTACTGGATATGCTTTGGTAACATTTGCTAAATTGATGGTTCCTTTTAATTCGGCATCCACTAAAGCATTTGAGGCAATATTTTTCACAATTGCCTTCGCATTAAAAACGTCTTGATCAATAGCAAATGACAATTGGTGTAAATTCACATAAGTGTCATTCATTAAACCGGTTTCGTTAATAATATGAGTATCAATTACAATCTTTTTTACCGATTTTGGTAAATCTGGATATTGGAACGAGGCATTATTCGAAGCAATTTTCACATCAAAAGCTGGAATTGTAGTTTCGGTTAAATTTCCTTTTACTTTTCCATCTACTGAAAATTGTCCCGTTGTTTTTACTTTATTGATATCACCTGAATAAGCAGCAGGAACTAATCCTAAGAAGTTTTTGAAATCAGAGGTTGGTGTTTTAAATGCTAAGTCATAAGTCTGTCCAGCTTCCACCATTTGAATAAATCCATTAAATTCTAATGGTAATTGGTTGATTAAAGCTTTGTTGTTTTTGAATTCGTATTTGCTTTTTTCTAAATCAATTCCTAAAACAGCATCTAAAGTGATTCCTACATTGTTCATGTAGTTCATTTTCTCCATTTCAAAAGATAATTTTGCCGAAGTTTTGGTTTCTAAATCTAATTTTTGAGCAGCAAAATTTCCTTTCCCTTCATGGTAAATGCTGTCTAAAACCATTTTCATGTTCGAACCTTCATCAATATAACTGAATTTAAGATTCTCAACACCATATTTTTGTATGTCTAAAGAAAAAGGTTTGCTTTCAGAAGGTTTTTTTTCTTCAGCTTCTTTTAGTGCGATATCAAAATTACCAAGACCTTCTTTGTTAAAAATGATGTTCACAATTCCGTCAACGGCGCTAAAACTTTCTAAGCTCATGGTTTCACCATCTCCTTTAAAAAGTTCTTTTACACTCATAGTTACATTAGTTTCTCCAGCATACAAAAGCGTATCGCCAGCAAAAGGAGCTTTGTTTATGATGCTCAGCTTATCAATGGTAACATGAGCTTTTGGAAAACTCTTTAATAAACTTAAGTCTACATCTTCGAATGCAATGTTAGCATTTACATTTTCGTTTAATGTTTTAGCTATCATTTCCTTGATTTTGTCTTTAAACAAAAATGGAGCGGCTGCTAATGCGATAATGGTTACCAAAAGAAATATTCCTAAACCTTTTAAAACTTTCTTTAACATGATAGTGTAATTAGGGATGATTAAAATTCAATGATACAAAAGTAATACCAATTGTAAATTTAAGTATTAATTTTAAGTGAATATGTAAAAAAAATCCCAAAAAAACATTTTGTCTTTGGGATTTTAGTGTTTATAGTAAAGATTAATGAATCTCAATTTCATAAGGCATCATGGCTTGGATACCTTTTCTGCTTTTTACTCGTTTGATTTGTTCTAGCATTTGAAAGCCTTCTACACCTAATTGTTCTTTTAACAATTGCTCTTTAGTTTTAAACATCGCCATTCCGGTGAAATTGGCAAGTAAATCTTCAAAGCTTTTTTCGTATTCTGGGAAGTTTTCGGTTCTATACGAATTTGTTTTTCCAAGTTTTGCTGCATATTTAATGGCTGTATCTAAACCACCAATTTCGTCAACGAGTCCAAGTTTTTGTGCATCTACTCCTGTCCAAACTCTTCCTTGTGCAATGGCATCAACTTGTTCAGTGGTCATTTTTCTTCCATCAGCTACACGTTGTAAAAAAGTAGCGTATGTTTTTTCGATACTTTCTAAAATATACCCTTTGAAGTTTTCGTCAATAGGTTCAAAAATACTGTAACCACTTGCGTTTTCGTGAGTTTTAACTTGTTCGGCATTAATTCCGATATTTTTACCTAATTGGTTCATATTAGGTAGCATTCCAAAAACTCCGATAGAACCTGTAATCGTGTTTGGTTCTGCGAAAATTCGATCGGCATTAGCTGCAATGTAATATCCTCCAGAAGCGGCATAATTCCCCATAGAAACTACAACAGGCTTTGTTTTTTTAGTTATTTCAATTTCTCTCCAAATTAACTCTGAAGTCAAAGCACTTCCACCTGGGCTATTTACGCGTAATACAATAGCTTTTACATCATCATTTTCACGTGCTTCTTGTAAAGAACGTTTGATAGAACCTTCACCAATTACGTTTACATCTCCTTCGCCACCTGCAATTTCACCTTGAGCATAAATTACGGCAATTATATCTTTTTTAGAGTAATCTTCAACTGTTGAAGCGGCAGTTTTTGCATAATCTGTGATACTTACGATATCATATTTTTCTTTTTTGTCAAGCTTTAATTTTGCTCTAATCATATCGTGATATTCGTCTTCATAAGCTATTTTATCCACTAATTTATTTGCTAAAGCCAAGTCTGGAGTTCTTGCGCCTAACGTATTTGCGATAGCATTTAACTGGGCAATTGATAATTTTCTGCTTTTAGCAATATCTTCTACAATAGTACTCCAAACCGAGTTTAATAAAACCGTCATTTGTTCGCGATTTTCGGAACTCATTTCCTGAGCTAAGAAAGGTTCAACAGCACTTTTGTATTTTCCATGACGAATTACTTCAAACTTAACACCCGATTTTTCTTGTAACTCTTTCATGTAAATAATTTCAGAAGATAATCCTTTGAAATCAACTTCTCCCATTGGGTTTAAATATACTTGATCTGCAACTGAATTTAAATAATATTCGCCTTGTGTGTAAAAATTAGCGTAAGCATAAACAAATTTTCCAGATTTTTTGAAATCTTCCAATTTATCTCGCACTGCTTTGCTTTGGGCTAAACCTAGTTGTGATTGGTTGTTAAGAATAGAAATTCCTTTAATTTTTTTATCTTTTTTTGCAGCTTCAATGGCATTTAAAATATCGGTAACCCCATCATGATGTGCTTCAAAATAATTAAAGTCTTTGTAGTTGGTTTTTCCAGCGTAGTCTAAAGATACTTTTGATAAGTCTAATTCAATAACGGAATTGTTTTTTACAGTAACGGTTTCGTCACTGCTTCCTGCAATAGCTCCAATTATAATTATACCAAAAAAAGCAATAATACTAAAGACGAAAAGGCCTACTATGGTTGCTAATACATTTCCTAAAAATCTCATTTCAATTTCATTTTAATTTACGGTATTAGTAGAAGAAAGTAGAAAATTGTTACATGTTCATAAAAAAACAAGAAAGGTAAATTATAAGTCTAAAATTGTTTGTTATTTTGCCAATATGAGTCAACATCAAGTCATTTTATCGTTAGGAAGCAATCTAGGCAATCGATTAGAAACGATTCAGTCTTGTATTGATTTGATTCATAGTGAAGTAGCAACGGTTGTAAAAGTTTCAAAGATTTACGAAACGCCAGCTTGGGGTTTTGAAAGTGAGCCTTTTTATAATGTTGCAATTTTAATTCACACTACAAAATCGGCTCAAAAAATTTTGAATCAGGTTTTGAAGGTAGAAAAGAAATTAGGAAGAGTTCGTTCCAAAGATTCAGGTTATCAAGCTAGAATTATTGATGTAGATATCATCGCTTTTGATGAAGAAATTATCTCGACCGAAACCTTGCAAATTCCACATCCATTAATGCAGAATCGCAAATTTGTCTTGCAACCCATGATGGATTTAGGATTGAATTGGGAACATCCAACGTTAAAAAAGTCGGTTGCTCAATTATTATCACAGACTGAAGATACAAGCGAAATAAAAGCAATTCATTCTCTAATTTCTCCAATTGAAAAATTACAATTACAGCAATTCAATTACATCGCGATTGAGGGAAATATTGGAGCAGGAAAAACGACTTTATCAACCAAATTATCAGAAGATTGTAACGCTAAATTAGTATTAGAACGTTTTGCCGATAATCCATTTTTACCAAAATTTTATAAAGATCAAAGCCGTTATGCGTTTCCATTAGAAATGTCGTTTTTAGCTGATAGATACCAACAATTATCAGATGATTTAGCACAATTTGATTTGTTCAAAGACTTTGTCGTGGCAGATTATCACATTTTTAAATCGTTGATTTTTGCCAAAGTAACGCTTCAAGAAGACGAATACCGTTTATACAAAACTATGTTTGACATCATTCACAAAGAAATGCCAAAACCTGATTTGTACGTGTATTTGTATCAAAACACCGAAAGATTGTTGGAAAACATAAAAAAACGTGGCAGAAGTTACGAACAAGAAATTCCAGCAGATTATTTAGAAAAAATCAATCAAGGTTATCTCGATTACATCAAAACACAAACTGATTTGAATGTGTTAATTATCGATGTTTCGGATTTAGATTTTGTGAAGAAACAGGAAGATTATGTGTTTTTGTTAAATGAGATTAATGCGAAGATTGAAAAGTATTAAAATCTAGTCTTGTCAAGCTGAATTTATTTCAGCTTCTAAAAGACGAGATGCTGAAACGAGTTCAGCATGACAAATTACGAGTCTTTTCTCTTTATTCTTTGTTCTTTTTTCTAGCGAAGCTTCTGAAACAAATCCCAAATCACTATTCCAGCACTCACTGAAATGTTCAAAGAATGTTTACTTCCCAACTGCGGAATTTCAATTACACCATCGCTCAAATTAATAGCTTCTTGAGAAACACCTTTTACTTCGTTTCCAAAAATTAAAGCATATTTTGTATTGGTTTCAGGTTGAAAATCATCTAACATAATCGCATTTTCCGTTTGCTCCACAGAATACACTTTTATGTTTTCTTGTTTCAATTGATTTACCACTTCTAAAACGTCTTTAGCATATTCCCAAGCAACGGTTTCTGTTGCACCAAGAGCTGTTTTGTGAATTTCTTTGTTGGGCGGAGTAGCTGTAATGCCACACAAATAAATCTTTTCAATCAAAAAAGCATCCGAAGTTCTAAAAACCGAACCAATATTGTG
>CAZCIV010000048.1:0-4770 GCA_964498595.1 uncultured Flavobacterium sp. | reverse complement strand
TGATTTTCTTACCTTCGCAATCATACTTAAAATTTGAAATTGTGGCGAAGAAATCTGCACCAACTCCCGATAAAGCACCCAAGGAAACACCTTTAATGAAGCAATACAACGAGATAAAAAACAAATATCCCGATGCATGTTTGTTGTTTCGTGTGGGCGATTTTTATGAAACTTTTGGAGAAGATGCCGTTCGTGCTGCGGGAATTTTAGGAATTACTTTAACCAAGCGTGGAGCAGGAAGTGATAGTGAAACGGCGCTGGCAGGATTTCCTCATCATTCTTTAAATACCTATTTGCCTAAATTAGTTAAAGCCGGACTTCGAGTGGCGATTTGTGACCAATTGGAAGATCCAAAAATGACAAAAACTATTGTGAAACGAGGTGTAACAGAATTGGTTACTCCTGGAGTTTCCATGAATGATGAGGTGTTGCAGTCGAAGTCAAATAATTTTTTAGCATCGGTTCATTTTGGAAAGAAAACGGTTGGGGTTTCATTTTTAGATGTGTCAACAGGTGAATTTTTAGTAGCCCAAGGCAATGAAGAATACATTGACAAATTGTTGCAAAACTTCCGCCCGAGTGAAATTTTAATTCCGAAACAGATTAAAAATCAGTTTAACTCGGTTTTTGGAGAGGATTTTCATACCTTCTTTTTGGAAGATTGGGTGTATAAAGAAGATTATGCTTTAGAAAGTTTGACGAAACATTTTCAAACCAATTCGCTTAAAGGTTTTGGAGTAGAAGAATTAACCGAAGGTTTGATTGCTTCGGGAGCGATTTTATATTATTTATCGGAAACGCAACATAATAAAATCCAACATATCACCAATATCCAACGAATTGCAGAAGACGCTTACGTTTGGATGGATAAATTCACGATTCGAAATTTAGAGTTATATCACAGTTATAATCCCAATGCGGTAACACTTTTGGACGTGATTGATAAAACGCTTTCACCAATGGGAGCAAGGTTGTTGAAACGTTGGTTGGCGCTTCCGTTGAAAGATATTTCAAAAATTAGAAGTCGCCATGAAGTGGTTTCGTATTTGAAAACCAATCCAGAAGTTTTACAACAAATTCAATATCAAATCAAACAAATTTCCGATTTGGAACGTTTGATTTCAAAAGTAGCTACAGGAAAAATTTCGCCAAGAGAAGTTAATTTCTTGAAAGATTCGTTAGATGCGATTATTCCAATCAAAACCTTGGCTTTAGAAAGTTCGAATGAAGCATTGCGAGTAATTGGTGATAGTTTGCACGCTTGTGAGTTGTTACGAGAAAAAATAAAAACAACCATTCAAGAAGATGCTCCAGTAACTGTGAATAAAGGAAATGCAATTGCTGTTGGAGTTCATCCCGAATTAGATGAATTAAGAGCCATTTCATCAACAGGAAAAGGTTATTTGGAAGAATTAGAACAACGCGAAAGTGCTGCTTCTGGAATTCCTTCTTTGAAAGTGTCGTTTAATAATGTTTTTGGTTATTATATCGAAGTTCGAAATACACATAAAGACAAAGTTCCAGCGGAATGGATTCGCAAGCAAACTTTAGTGAATGCAGAGCGTTACATTACAGAGGAATTAAAAGAATACGAATCAAAGATTTTAGGTGCCGAGGAAAAGATTCATCAATTAGAAACGCAGTTGTTTGAACAATTGGTGAATTGGATTGCAACTTACATCAAACATGTTCAGTTAAATGCGAATTTAATTGCGCAATTGGATTGTTTGACTTCTTTTACACAATTAGCGATTGACAACAAATATGTTTGCCCAGATTTAGATGAAAGTTTCGATTTGGAAATTAAAGATGGTCGTCATCCTGTAATTGAAAAGCAATTGCCTGTTGGTGTTCCGTATATTTCAAATGATGTCTATTTAGACAGAGAAACCCAACAAATCATAATGATTACCGGTCCGAATATGTCGGGTAAATCGGCAATTTTGCGTCAAACCGCTTTGATAGTGTTGATGGCGCAAATGGGAAGTTTTGTTCCAGCAGAAAGCGTGAGAATGGGTGTGGTGGATAAAATTTTCACCCGAGTTGGAGCGAGCGATAATATTTCGATGGGCGAATCTACCTTTATGGTAGAAATGAACGAAACCGCTTCGATTTTGAATAATATTTCGGAAAGAAGTTTGGTCTTGTTAGATGAAATTGGAAGAGGAACTTCAACTTATGACGGAATTTCGATTGCTTGGGCAATTTCAGAATATTTGCACGAACATCCGAATAAACCGAAAACACTTTTTGCTACGCATTATCACGAATTAAATGAAATGGAAGTTACGTTTGATAGAATTCAAAATTATAATGTTTCGGTAAAAGAATTAAAAGATACGGTTTTATTCATTCGTAAATTGATTAAAGGAGGAAGTGCGCATAGTTTTGGTATTCACGTAGCAAAAATGGCAGGAATGCCTCAAATTGTGATTCAAAAAGCACAAAAACTATTGAAGCAATTAGAAAAAAGACATTCCAGCGAAGAATTATCTGGAATAAAATCCGCAAGTGATGAGTTGCAATTGAGTTTTTTCAATTTAGATGATCCGCTTTTGGAAGAAATTAAAGAGGAAATTGTGAATATCGACATTAATACATTGACTCCAGTTGAGGCTTTGATGAAATTAAACGAAATTAAACGAATGTTAGTAAAAAAATAATTTCAAAATAAATTATTCGTTATCAAAAGGTTAAAGAAAAGTTCTGAAAAAGTTTTAATTTTTATTTAAAAAGTGCTTGCAAGAATAAAAATATGTTCTATATTTGCACTCGCAATACGGAACAAGTATGGCGACGTTCTTTAAAAGATAACGAAACGAAACGCGAAAATAGCTCAGTTGGTAGAGCGCGACCTTGCCAAGGTCGAGGTCGCGGGTTCGAACCCCGTTTTTCGCTCTAAACTACCTAAAAATATTTGCTCGAGTGGTGGAATTGGTAGACACGCTGGACTTAAAATCCAGTGGGTAGTAATGCCCGTGCGGGTTCAAGTCCCGCCTTGAGTACAAAAAGCTTCAAACTATGTTTGGAGCTTTTTTTGTTAAAACCATTTCTATGTATTTTGTATATATTATTTATTTTACAAAAATAGATAATTACTACGTTGGTACAACAGATGATGTTGGAGACGTCTTAATGAGCATAATTCAAGAAAGTAATTAGATTCTTTTACATGTAAGAGAATTCCTTGGGAATTAAAGCTTTCTTATTTGTGTGATAAAAGTGAAACAGCGTATAAGTTGGAATGGTTTGTAAAGAGAATGAAGTTGAGAAATTTTATTCTCAAAATTATTGAAGATGAAGCTATTTTAGATGATATTTGTAAAAATAAGTTATAAGTAGCGGGTTCAACTCCGAAGCTTCGGAGCCGCCTTGAGTACAAAAAGCTTCAAACTAATCCCGACACTTCGGGATTAAGCTTTTTTTGTTTAGAAAAAATCTTAAATATAAAATTTCCAGTATCTTTAAAGAATTCTTAGCTTAAACAATCAATCAACTATGGGAACATTTGTAATCGCACAACGATTAAACGGAGCTTATAAATATGAATTTGTTTCACGAAAAGGAAAAACCATTTTTACAAGTAACGATTTCGAATTGCGATTTGAATGTGAAGAGGAAATTGAGCGTTTGAAAAGTTCAATTGATAAATGTATTTTTATGCGCTTTAAATCGTCTAGTGGAAAGTTTTTCTTTAGAATGATACTTGATGAGCATGAAATAGCGGTTAGTAGAAGATATACGACTCAGTTATTGCTTCAGAAAGGTATTGATGAAATTGTTAAGTATGCTGGAAAAGCAGAATTTTTAGACTTTTCATCTTCTGAAGATATTTTTGGTTCACCTCCATTTGAAAATTAATAGCAAAAAAAAAATCCCGATCTAATCGGGATTAATTTTTTTGTTCTAGCAATAATTATTTTGCTGGAGCAGCTTCAGCAGCAGCAGCAGCAGCAGCAGCAGAATCAGCAACTACAGCAGTAGAATCAGCAGCAGGAGCTTCTTCAACAGCAGGAGTTTCAACTACAGTTGAGTCAACAGCTGGAGTTTCTTCAGCAGCATTTTCTTTACAAGAAACGAACATAGCAGCAACAATTGCTAAACTTAAAACAACTTTTTTCATCTTACTAAATTATAAAGGTTAATTATTAATTCGGAGCAAAGATATAAATTTTTTAACATGTCAAAATATTTTTAGACAAATTTTTTCATTTTTTTTTCTTTGAATTCCGAATTGTTTTATTTCAAATGATGTGCCAAACTTTATATTTTTAAAAATATTTGTAATTATTTGGTTTTTTGAGACTTAGGATATACAATTGTCATTTCCTCAATAAGGTTTTTTGCACCAGCAAATTTGTCAATTACAAATAAAATATAACGGGTGTCCACCATGATATTTCTACAGATTTCTGGGCTGTAATAAATGTCACTCATGGTGCCTTCCCATACTCTATCAAAGTTTAATCCGATAAGATTTCCTTTGGCATCTAATGCTGGACTTCCTGAATTTCCACCAGTTGTGTGATTTGTCGCAATAAATGCTAATGGCATTTTTCCATTTTTATCGGCATATCTTCCGTAATCTTTTGCGTTATATAAGTCAATTAACTTTTGAGGAACGTCAAATTCATAATCGCCTGGTACATATTTTTCAATTACACCATCTAAATAACTTACAGGTTCATAAATAACTGCGTCGCTAGGTTTGTATCCTTTTACTTTTCCATACGTTACACGTAATGTACTGTTAGCATCAGGGAAAATTCT
>CAZCIV010000047.1:0-12231 GCA_964498595.1 uncultured Flavobacterium sp. | reverse complement strand
AAAGAATTTCGTAATAAATTTAACATTTTTATTAACTATTGTGTTTTTATTTAGTTTTAAACCTGAAATTTATGCACAAGAAAATACTGAAATGAAAACAAAAAGCGATTTTTGGAAACATATTCAATTTGGTGGTGGATTAGGTTTAGGATTTGGAAACGGATATGCTGATATAATGGTAGCACCAAGCTCCATTTACAATTTTAACAACTATGTAGCATTAGGTTTAGGAGCACAATATAGTTACGTAAAACAACGTGATTTTTATAATGCCAATATGTATGGAGGAAGTTTAATTGCTTTATTCAATCCTATCGAAGAAATTCAAATTTCAACTGAATTAGAGCAATTAAAAGTCAATAGAACTTTTGAAGAATTTTATGGAAGTGCTAAGCAAGATTTTTGGAATACCGCATTGTTTGTTGGAGCAGGATATCGCAATGACAATATAACTTTAGGCATTCGTTATAACATTCTTCATCGTGATAGAGATAATATTTACGCGGAACCATTTATGCCTTTCGTAAGGATATTTTTCTAATATTTATTTCGAAACCACACTTTTTGCCATTCGCGCTTTAACACCAAAAAAGCAACTTGTTCCGATAATTCTACCAAATCTGAACCATCTAATTTTTTGATTTGTTCTTCAGGCACGTCAATAATGTAAAGTAAATTTAGATATTCTGCGAATTTGTATTGAATCAATTTATAAATTTTCTCTTGAACCAAATTCTTAAATTCAAACGGAAAAATACTTGATGGTACATCTAAAGATTCATTCGCCAAAGCAAAATCTTTATTTACTTGTTCAATCAATTTGAAGTACAAATGTTCTTCTTCGGCTTGCGAAATTAGGGCATCAATATTTGCTGGCGGATTATACATTTTCAAATTCAATTACAAGTTCAAAAGTCAAGTTCAATTAGAAAAATCAATATCAATTACAAGTTTTAAAATTGAAATTTGAAATTGTACTTGATTATACATTTCTTCCCATTAAATTTTCACCAAAAGCTTTTAAAATGGCTTTCTTTTCGGTTTCGATATCCATTTTTTCTAGCGTTTCAAATGCTTTATAAGTGAAATCTTGAATCGCTTTTTTAGTAGCTTCGCTTGCTCCTGAAGTGTTAAAAATGGCTTTGACAGATTCAATTTTGTCGCTATTATCTGTTGGTTGAATCGAAAACAAATGCAACAATTGTTGTTTTTCTTCTGGTTTTGAAAACTCAATTGCTTTTAAGTATAAATAGGTTTTTTTGTTTTCAATAATATCACCACCCACTTGTTTTCCAAAAGTTTCAGGATTTCCAAAAGCATCTAAATAATCGTCTTGTAATTGGAAAGCTATTCCTAAATTCAATCCGAAATCATAAATCAAATCCGCATTTTCATCTGAAGTTTCGGCAACTATTGCCCCCATTTTCATCGCAGCACCAACTAAAACAGCAGTTTTATATTCAATCATTTTAAGATATTCTGGAATCGTAACATCATCACGCGTTTCAAAATCTACATCATATTGTTGACCTTCACACACTTCTAAAGCGGTTTTGCTGAATAATTTAGCCAATTTTTGGAATGTTTTAGGCTCATAATTTTCAAAGAATTGATACGCTAAAATCAGCATCGCATCACCTGATAAAATTCCCGTATTCAAATCCCACTTTTCATGAACGGTTTGATTGCCTCTTCTCAAAGGCGCATCGTCCATAATATCATCGTGAATTAATGAAAAATTATGAAACACCTCAACAGCAGTTGCTGCCGGAATCGCTTTTTCGCAATCTACATTAAAAACTTCGCTTGCCATTAAGGTCAAAACGGGACGCATTCTTTTTCCTCCAAGCGATAAAATATACTCGATAGGTTCGTATAAATTTTTAGGTTCTTTATTGGAAACAATTTGCGAAAAATGGTTGGCTATTTTCTCCTGATAGTACGATATAGAATGCATTATTTGAATTTTTTGCTAAAATACTTCAATATTCTGAAACGACACGAATATATCAAATGTTAAATTTATGTAAAAACAATGGAAACTATTTTGGTGTTAAAAGTTTTCAACATACATTTGTACCCGAAAATAAAATCCAAAAAAGCGATTTTACTGAAATGATGAAAGAAAAAATTATAAATAAAGCAAAAGAAATGTTTTTGAGACTTGGGTTCAAGAGCATTACTATGGATGATATTGCTTGCGAAATGTGTATTTCAAAAAAAACGATTTACAAGTATTTCAGCAACAAAGACATCTTAATTGAGGAAAGCATCCAAATGGTTCACAAAGAAGTTCATGAAACGATTGACCAAATTGTAGCTAAAAACTTTAACGCAATTGAAGAAAATTTCGAAATCAAGAGAATGTTTAGAGAAATGTTTAAATCAGCAGAATCATCACCTATTTATCAGCTAAAAAAACACTATCCTGAGGTTTATGCAAAAGCTTTAAGTTCTCAAATTGAAGTATGTGAAAAATGTTTTAGTGATAACATTCTAAAAGGCATCAAGGAAGGTTTATACCGAGAAAATTTAGACATTAACAATTATGTAAAATTTTACTATACCCTAATCTTCAACATCAATGAAAATACTGCTTCAGGTATTGAAGCTGAAGAGTTAGAAGTAAAAGCTTTGGAATATCACATTAGAGCGATGGCTACTTTAGCCGGAATAATCGAATTAGAAAAACATCTACAAAACCCTATATTATAAAAATGAAAAAAAATATATTAACAACATTTCTTCTTGTATCTGTATTAACGGCAAAAGTTAATGCACAAGAAATTAAAGAACTTAGTCTTAAAGATGCCATTTCTTTTGCTCTTGAAAACAAGTCAGAGGCTAAAAAAGCAAAATTAGAAGTAGAAAATAGCGAATATAAAATTCAAGAAGCTCGTTCTAGAGCGTTACCTCAAATAACAGCGAATGGAAGTTTAAATTACAATCCTATTCTTCAATTGAACGCTTTACCTGGTGATTTTTTTGGAGCTCCTGGAACTACCATTTTAGCTCCGTTAGGTCAAAAATGGAACTCTATTGCTGGAGTTTCCGTTAGTCAAGCCTTGTTTGATCAATCAGTTTTTACAGGATTAAAGGCAGCAAAAACCACGCGTGAATTCTATCAAATTAATGCTGACTTAACTGAAGAACAAGTTATTGAGCGTGTTGCAAATGCATATTACCAAGTATACGTGCAACAACAAAAATTAGAAGTTGTTGAAAATAATTTAAAAAATGCCAATAAGGTAAAAGATATCATCAAAGGTCAGTTTGATAACGGTTTAGCAAGAAAAATTGATTTGGATCGAATTAGCGTTCGTGTTAACAACATTAATTCAATAAAACAGCAACTTATAAACGCTATTAGTTTACAAGAAAATGCCTTGAAGTTTTACATGGGAATGCCAGTTGAAAATAAAGTAGTAATTCCAAAGACCGCCTTTGAAGTTACACCTCAAGACTTGTCTAAAACAGCTGATGTAACCAATAGAACAGAATATTTGTTAATGAAAAAACAAGAGCAACTTTTAATGTATCAAAAGAAAGCATTTCAAGCGAGTTATTACCCAACCTTATCATTGAGCGGTGGCTATAACTATATCGGTCAAGGTCCTGAAATGCCACTTTTTGCAAAACCAGCAGATGGTGTTTATTGGTCTGACTTTGCTAATATTGGTTTAAGTTTAAGAGTTCCTATTTTTACCGGATTTGGAACCAAATCAAGAGTCAAACAAGCTAATACTGCTATCAAAAGTTTACAGGTTGATTTAGAAAATACGAAATTAGCTTTAGACATGGCTTTTGAAAACTCAAAAAAACAAATTGAAAATAGCTTAATCACAATAGCGAATCAAAAAGAGAATGTAAAATTAGCGCAAGAGGTTTTTGCTAATACAAATAATAATTACACACAGGGTTTGGCATCATTAACCGATTTATTAGATGCTGAAAACGCATTGGTTGAAGCACAAAACAATTACACAACTGCTATTTTAGAATACAAACTAGCGGAAATTCAATTCATAAAATCTAAAGGAGAACTAAAAAACTTATTAAACTAATAAACAAATGAAAAAAATAATTTATATCGTTTTAGGTGTAGGATTAGTAGGGGCTACTGTTGTAACTCTTATGAACAACAAAAAACAAAATGAAGCAGATACAGCTATTGTTGCTCAAGAAAATAGTAGCGTTGCTGTACGTGTGGCTACAGTAGGAACAAATCCTGTTGAAGACAACTTTGTTGCTAATGGAAACTTCTCACCTGACCAAGAATTGGAAATGGCCGCAGAACGTTCTGGAAAAGTAATTTCGATTTTAGTAAAAGAAGGAGACAGAGTAGCAAAAGGTCAAACTATCGCTATTATTAGAGGTGATGTTGTAAATGTAGAAGCAGAAACAGCTAATGCTAATTATCAAAACGCTCTTAACGATTACAACCGATTCGAAAGTGCTTACAAAACTGGAGGTGTTACAAAACAACAATTAGACCAAGCTAGAATCAACATGATTAACGCTAAATCTAGATTGACTCAAGCTAATATTAATGTGGGTGATACAAGAGTAAAAGCGCCTTTCGGAGGAATTATCAATAAAAAATTCATTGAAGTTGGAACTATTTTAAGCGCAATGCCTCCAACAAAAATGTTCGAAATTGTGAATACAAACTCGTTAAAACTGAAAGTAAATGTAAGTGAGCGTCAAGTAGCACAATTAAAAATTGGTTCAGTTGTAAAAGTAAAAGCAAGTGTTTTTCCTGATAAAGAATACACTGGAAAAGTAACTTTTATTGCTCCAAAAGCTGACACATCTTTAAACTTCCCTATTGAAGTGGCTATAACAAACAATCCTAATAATGAAATCAAAGCAGGAATGTATGGTTCTGTAGTTTTTGGTGCGCCAGAAGGAAAACAGCCTGAATTAATGACAATTCCAAGAAGTGCTTTTGTAGGAAGTGTAAGTAGCAACCAAGTGTATGTGGTGGAAAAAGACATCGCAGTAATGAAAAAAGTTGTGGCAGGAAGAGTGTTTGGCGACAAAGTTGAAATTCTGAGTGGCTTAAACAATGGAGACGTAGTAGTAACTAGCGGTCAAATTAACTTAAGTGATAGCACTAAAGTTTCTATTGTAAAATAATTAAAGACGCTTACTTAAAACCGATTATATGAAAATTGTAGATATATCAATTAAAAGACCTTCTATGGTTATCGTACTTTTTACGATACTATTATTAGGTGGACTATATAGTTATAAACAGTTGAGTTATGAGTTAATTCCAAAATTTGAGATTAACGTTGTAACCGTTTCAACTGTTTATCCTGGAGCTTCTCCAAGTGAAGTAGAAAATACCGTAACCAAGAAAATTGAGGATGCGGTTTCTACTATGGAAAACATCAAAAAATTAGAATCAAAGTCTTATGAAAGTTTATCAGTAGTAATGATTACATTAACTGCTGATGCTGATGCTGATTATTCTTTGAACGATGCCCAACGCAAAATCAATGCGGTATTAAAAGACTTACCAGATGATGTTGACCCACCATCATTAAGCAAATTCTCGTTGAGTGATTTACCTATTATGACCATTGGAGCAACAGCAAGTATGGATGAAATTGCTTTTTACGACTTGTTAGATAAAAAAATTCAACCAATTGTTTCTCGTGTTCCTGGTGTGGCACAAGTTAACTTAGTTGGTGGTGAAGAAAGAGAAATTAAAGTAAGCTTAGATGCTACTAAATTACAAGGATTTGGATTATCAGTTCCTCAAGTACAACAAGCTGTTTTATCTTCTAACTTAGATTTCCCTACAGGTAATATTAAAACTAGAGAAAACAGTACAACCATTCGTTTATCTGGAAAATATAAATCCGTTGAAGAATTACGCAACTTAGTTGTTGCTTCAAACAATGGTGTTCAAGTGCGTTTGGGTGATGTAGCTGATGTTCAAGATGCGCAAAAAGACGTAACTAAAATCTCAAGAATTAACGAGAAAGGATCAATCCTTTTACAAGTTATTAAACAATCAGATGCAAATGCGGTTGAAGTAAGTAAAAAAGTAAAAGAAGCAGTTGCTAAAATTGAACAAGATTATGCAAAATCGAATTTGAAATTAAAAATAGCAAACGATAGTAGTGAATTTACCTTAACTGCTGCAGATAATGTAATGCACGATTTGTTCATTGCGATCTTTTTGGTTGCTTTTGTAATGTTGTTTTTCTTGCATAGTTTGCGAAATGCTGTGATTGTAATGGTTTCCATTCCGGCTTCGTTAATTGCAACATTTATAGGGATCTCATTAATGGGATATACGCTAAACTTGATGAGTTTACTAGGACTTTCTCTAGTGGTAGGTATTTTGGTGGATGACGCCATCGTAGTGTTAGAAAATATTCACCGCCACATGGAAATGGGTAAAAACAAAGTACGTGCTGCGTATGATGGTGCTGCTGAAATCGGATTTACCGTAACAGCTATTACTTTGGTAATCGTGGTGGTATTCTTGCCAATTGCGATGAGTACTGGTTTGGTTTCTAATATTATTACGCAGTTTTGTGTTACAGTAATTATTGCTACAATGTTGTCTTTATTGGCTTCATTTACCATAGTGCCTTGGTTGTTTTCTCGTTACGGAAAATTAGAACATTTAAATAAAGAATCGTTTTTTGGAAAAATTATTTTAGGTTTTGAAAACTACCTAGATAAATTCACTCACAAAGTAACAGACATTTTAACTTGGTCTTTAAATTACAAAAAAACAACGTTAGCAATCGTTGCTGTTATTTTCTTCGGTTCGGTGTTTGGATTGTTAGGAGGCGGATTTATTGGAGGGGAATTCTTCGCTAAAACTGATAAAGGGGAATTTTTGGTTCAGATTGAAATGCCGAAAGATGTATCGGTAGAGCAGACGAATTTCATGACTCAAAAAGCAGAGCAATTCTTGAGAAGCAAAAAAGAAGTAGTCGATATGATTACTACCGTTGGTCAAACCAGTGAAGGGATGGGAGCAACGCAATCTACCGCTTATAAATCTGAGATTTTAGTTTCTTTGGTTGACAAATCACAACGTGAAGACGATTCGTTCATCTATGCCGCTAAAATTAAACGTGAATTAGAAAAAGTGTTGGTGGGTGCCAAAGTGAAAACTGTTCCTGTAGGATTATTGGGCGCAGATAAAGCACCAATTGCCTTAACGGTTACGGGGCCAAATTTTGATGATGTAATGTTATTTGCTCAAAAAGCAGCTGCTGAATTGAAAAAAGTTCCTGGAGCATCGGAAGTAAAATTGACTTCAGAAGCTGGAAATCCTGAAATTAAAGTTCAAGTTGACCGTGATAAAATGGCAGCATTAGGATTAAACCTTCAAACAGTTGGTTTAACTATGCAAACCGCTTTCAACGGAAATACTGATGGGAAATTTAGAGCCGGGGAATATGAATATGATATCAACATCAGATTCAATGAATATGATCGTTCTAATATTAATGATGTAAACAATCTAATTTTTGTTAACAACATGGGACAACAAATCAAATTATCTCAATTTGCAGAGGTTATTGAAAGTTCAGGTCCAAGTATGTTAGAAAGAAGAGACAAAAGTACTTCGGTTACTATTGAAGCACAATCTGTAGGTAAACCATCTGGTACTATTGCAACCGAATGGGAAACAGTATTCTCAAAAATGGAACGTCCAACAGGAGTTAACTATGTTTGGGGTGGAGATATGGAAAATCAAACTGAAGGTTTTGGTACTTTAGGAATTGCGTTACTTGCTGCTATCATATTAGTTTACTTGGTAATGGTGGCGTTGTATGATGACTTTGTTACTCCATTTGTTGTATTATTCTCAATTCCGTTATCATTTATTGGAGCGTTATTTGCTTTGGCATTAACTAATAATTCACTTAATATTTTCACCATTTTAGGTATTATTATGTTGATTGGTTTAGTTACGAAAAACGCTATTTTATTAGTTGACTTTGCTAATCACAGAAAAGATGCTGGAGAATCAACATTCAACGCATTAGTTCAGGCAAACCATGCTCGTTTACGCCCAATCTTAATGACAACAATTGCCATGGTAATAGGGATGATTCCTATTGCACTTGCTAAAGGTGCGGCTGCAGAGATGAACAATGGTTTAGCTTGGGTAATTATTGGTGGTCTGATTTCCTCTTTATTCTTAACTTTAATCGTAGTTCCAGTTGTTTATGCAATTGTAGATAGTATTAGAGTGAAACTAGGAAGAGATGTTAAAGTAGATTATGACAGTTTAATGAAAGCTGATTATGTTCATAAAGAATTAAGTGAAGATGGTTTTACACCAAAGCATTAAAATAATTTTAGCAGATAAAAACGACTCAATATTTTGAGGCGTTTTATTTTAAAAAAATGTTGAAAATTTAAACATCAAAAATACTATTTCACACAGAATAACGTTTACTAAATAAACCCCAAACCATCAATCAATGAAATTAATTTTTTCTATTTTAACGTGCTTCGTTTTTCTTTTTGCAAAAGGTCAAGAAAATAAAGAACTTAAAGAAAAAGCACAAACGACAATCACCGATAAATTTCCTTCTACTCGGATATTTGACATAAAATTTGAAAATTATTTACCAACAGATTATGATTCAGAGTTATTTGATGATCCGTTTGAAAAAGGAGAAATTAAAAACCATTACCGTTTTAGCGCAAGTGCCAATATTCCGATAATTAAAAAGCAAAGATGGAATATAACATCTTCTTTTAGATACAGATATGAAGCATTTGAACTGAATGATGTTGCCAGTCGAGTTGATAATTCGATTCCAGTTTATGATGAAAAACTAAACTATCATTATCTTTCTGGAGCGTTGAGTTTTACTTATTTTTCACAACTATTTAAAAAACCATTTCTATATAATGCAAGTGTAATTGTTGACGGAACAGAGAAAGATGCCGAACGGATAAAAGGTTTTTTTGGCGCAACAATAATTTTGAAGAAAACAGAACGAACTACAATTGGTGTTGGACTTATTGTGTTAGTCGATCCAACTTCTCCAGTTCCAGCTTCTCCAACTTTTTTATTGGAACACCAATTTAAAGATTCAAAATGGAGTTTAGACTTTATTCTTCCACAACGTTTTTTATTTAAAAGAAATCTATTTGAAAACGGAAGGATTTCTTTAGGAAGCGAACTAAATACTAACGGATTTTATACTTACATAAACCAAACCGGATTTGCAAAAGTGTATGATTACAGAACAATTGAAATAAATACGGGTTTAACCTATGAACATTGTTTTAGCAAATCAATAATTGCAACATTTAAAACCGGATTGGCAACTGTTTTTAATGCAAGAGTTTCAGAAAGAGGAAAAAACACCAACGACTATATTTTTTCTAATAAACAAGATGGAACAGGTTATTTTAGTATCGGATTTTCTTTTAATCCAAATTTAGATAAAAAAACTAAACCTTAATTTTAATTATTGGTTAAACAAAAAAGGAACTCAAATTTGAGTTCCTTTTTTTTAGAATTCGATTAATTAGTTTTTAACTAAAACATCTTTTGACCATTTTTTTACTTCAGCAATTCTACTGTCAGAAAAATCTACTTCATTTAAAGTGGATTCAGACCAAAAAAACCATTTTCCAGTTTTTAATCCTTTGTTATATTCACCAATAGATTGTTTTGTACCATCTTCGTTATAAGCAACCCATTTCCCATGTAATTTACCGTCTAAGTAATACCCTTCTTGTTTTACTTGTCCGTTATCATAATAATATGTTGCTTTTACCATTTGGTCAACCACTTCAAATTTTGGTTTTACTTCTTGTGCAAATGACAAACTTGAAACCAACATTACCGCTGCAATTACTACTTTTTTCATACTCTTTTCTTTTTTAGGTTAACATTACAGTAACAAATATAAAATTTATTTTACAATAAAAAAACTTTTACTTAACATTTTGGTAACATTGAGTAAATATTTAACATTAAAAAAGCCAATACGTAATGTATTGGCTTTGAATTATATAGTTATTTTTGATAAATTACTTCACTAAACTATCTAATAATTCAACTAATAACGATGAAGAAGGTCGAGGTGCATCTGCTTTGATCACTTTTCCATCAGGTCCAATTAAAATGAATCTTGGAATTGCGTTAATTCCGTAAGCTTTGATGAAATCTGAAGTCCAGTTTTTATCAGCAAATAATTGGATTCCTCCTAATTCTTTAGACACGACCATTTTTTTCCATTTCTCATAATCTTTTTCAGTATCAACAGAAATACTAACAAACTCGATGTTTTTTCCGTGATATTTTTCTTCTACTTTCTTTAAATGAGGAATTTCAGCAATACATGGTCCACACCAAGTTGCCCAAACATCGATATACACATATTTTCCTCTTAAATCTTCCAATTTAGTTTTTCCACCTTTGTGGTTTTCATAATCAAATGATGGAGAAACAACGCCTTCCATTTTCTTAGCAGCCACTTTTTGCTTATAATAATCCAATAAGAATTTCTCTTCTTGATCAAATGAAGGTCGCAACATATTAACTAATGTTTCATCTAAGCCTTTTCCATCTATCATTTTAACATCATTCGCTTTCTTTCTAGCTAATGCTTCTTTAAAAGTAGCTTCATCAGCATCAAATAATGATTCTAACTCCATCTCAAACTTCTCATCTGATAATGCTTTTTGCGCTAAATAATTATTCTCAATAGCACCTTTCCCTTTGTAAACAATAGTTTCATCAAAGTCTTTAGTATCTAGAGTTAAGGTTAAATCATACCCGTTTTTAAGAAACATTGTTGTTCCCTCGTTACCGTCATTCAATCGATATAATCCACCATCTTTTACAGCTTCAAAAGTAGCTTGAAATTCTCCTTTTTTATTAATTCCAACTTTTTGCTTAAAAGTTCTACCTGAAGAAATCGTAATCGTATCCGAAAATCTATTGGCGATTTTTACGTTTAAAGAAACGGTATTGGTTGTATTTTGAGCAAATCCAGAAAAAATTGCTGCAAAAAACAAAATGAATGCTTTTTTCATGTTTTAAAAGTGTTATTTAATGTATCAAATCTATTAAAATTAAACGAATAAAATTAATATTTGTTACTACATTTGCAAAAAATTTCAAGAAATGTACAGAAGTCATAACTGTGGTGAATTAAATGCTTCACACATCAATACAGAAGTTACCCTTGCAGGTTGGGTTCAAAAATCGAGAGATAAAGGATTTATGATTTGGGTCGATTTACGTGACCGTTATGGTATTACCCAATTAATTTTCGACGAACAAAGAACTGATAAAACCGTTTTTGAAAAAGCAAAATCGCTTGGAAGAGAATTTGTTATTCAAGTAAAAGGAACTGTTATTGAGCGCGAATCAAAGAACCCAAATATGGCAACGGGTGAAATTGAAATTTTAGTTGCTGAATTAACGATTTTAAACGAAGCACAATTACCTCCATTCACAATCGAAGACGAAACGGATGGCGGTGAAGATATTCGTATGAAATACCGTTATTTAGATATCAGAAGAAATCCGGTTAAAAACAACTTATTGTTCCGTCATAAAGTATCAATGGAAGTAAGAAAATATCTTTCTGACCAAGGTTTTTGTGATGTAGAAACACCTTATTTAATAAAATCTACTCCAGAAGGTGCACGTGATTTCGTAGTGCCAAGTAGAATGAATGAAGGTCAGTTTTATGCTTTACCACAATCACCACAAACCTTCAAACAGTTGTTGATGGTGGGTGGAATGGACAAATATTTCCAAATTGTGAAATGTTTCCGTGACGAAGATTTACGTGCTGACCGTCAACCAGAATTTACACAAATCGATTGTGAAATGGCATTTGTTGAACAAGAAGATATTTTAAACATGTTTGAAGGTTTAACGCGTCATTTACTTAAAGAAATCAAAGGAATTGAAGTAGATAAATTCCCAAGAATTACTTACGATTACGCTATGAAAACATACGGTAATGACAAACCAGATATTCGTTTTGAAATGAAATTTGGTGAGTTAAATGCCGTTGCCCAACATAAAGATTTCCCTGTATTCAATTCAGCTGAATTAGTAGTTGGAATCGCTGCACCAGGTTGCGCATCTTATACAAGAAAAGAAATTGATGCTTTAATTGATTGGGTAAAACGTCCTCAAATTGGAGCTTCGGGAATGGTCTATGTAAAATGTGAAGAAGATGGAACTTTCAAATCATCAGTAGA
>CAZCIV010000046.1:0-12277 GCA_964498595.1 uncultured Flavobacterium sp. | reverse complement strand
AAAGTTACTTCAATTTGAGGAACTCCTCTTGGTGCTGGCGGAATACCATCTAAGTGGAAACGACCAATTGTTTTGTTATCATTTGCCATTGGTCTTTCTCCTTGTAATACATGGATTTCTACCGATGGTTGGTTATCTGCTGCTGTTGAGAAAACTTGTGATTTTCTTGTTGGGATAGTTGTATTTGCTTCGATTAATTTTGTCATTACACTTCCCATAGTTTCAATACCTAATGAAAGTGGCGTAACATCTAATAACAATACATCTTTAACATCTCCAGTTAAAACTCCACCTTGAATAGCAGCTCCAATTGCTACAACCTCATCTGGATTAACTCCTTTTGATGGTTTTTTACCGAAAAATTTCTCAACTTGTTCTTGAATAACAGGGATACGTGTTGAACCTCCAACTAAGATTACCTCATCAATATCAGAAACTGATAAACCAGCATCTTTTAACGCTTTAGCAACTGGCTCCATAGAGCGTTTTACTAAAGATTCTGCTAATTGCTCAAATTTAGCTCTAGTTAAGGTTTGTACTAAGTGTTTTGGTCCAGAAGCCGTAGCAGTTACATATGGTAAGTTGATTTCTGTTTGAGTAGAAGCAGATAATTCAATTTTAGCTTTTTCAGCTGCCTCTTTTAAACGTTGTAATGCCATTGGGTCTTTACGTAAATCAACACCTTCTGCAGCATTGAATTCGTTTGCTAACCAATCGATAATTACTTGGTCAAAATCATCTCCTCCTAAGTGTGTATCTCCGTTTGTAGATAATACTTCGAAAACTCCGTCTCCTAATTCTAAGATAGAAATATCAAAAGTACCTCCACCTAAATCGTAAACTGCGATTTTTTGATCTTTACCTTGCTTGTCTAATCCATAAGCTAAAGCTGCTGCTGTAGGCTCATTGATAATACGCATTACTTTTAATCCTGCAATTTCACCCGCTTCTTTTGTAGCTTGACGTTGCGCATCGTTAAAGTAAGCTGGAACAGTAATAACTGCTTCAGAAACTGAATGACCTAAATAATCTTCAGCTGTTTTTTTCATTTTTTGAAGTGTCATTGCAGACAATTCTTGTGGTGTGTATAAACGACCATCGATATCAACACGTGGCGTATCGTTATCTCCTTTAACCACTTTGTAAGCTACAGTTGAAGCTTCTTTTGCACTTTCAGAATACTTATTACCCATGAAACGTTTTACAGAAGCAATCGTTTTTGTTGGGTTAGTTACTGCTTGTCTTTTTGCCGGATCTCCAACTTTAATTTCTCCACCTTCTACAAATGCAATAACAGATGGTGTTGTTCTTTTTCCCTCTGCGTTTGCAATTACAACAGGTTCTCCACCTTCCATTACAGCCACACATGAGTTGGTTGTTCCTAAGTCGATTCCAATAATTTTGCTCATTTTTATACTTGTTAGATTTTAAATTTCAATTTTAAACTCGATGACTTTAATTCAAGGATTGTGCCATAACGAAAAAATATAGAAAATTGACAGAAAATAGCTTTTGTCAGGTTTTTCAAACTGACAAAATGTCGTTTTATGCCGACTTTTTTAATCTATTCTGACTTAAATTTCTAAAATTAGCGACATTAAAAACCAAGATAGAAATCAAAATCAAGGTGTAAGAAATGATTTGGGCAACCGAAACCGATTCTTTGAAATAGAAAATTGCTAAAAAGAAATGAATCAATGGGTTGGTGTACATTAAAATCCCAACAGTAGAAGAATTTAATCCTTTCAATGCATACAAATTCAGGAATAAAGGAATAATCGTGAAGACAATTACAATGATTAAAAGTAGCGAATAAAACAAAAATTCGGTTGGAACTGCTCCACCATAACTGGGATAAAACGGTAATAAAATAACTGAAGAAATCACCATTTGAATGGTTAAAATCAAGAATTTATCAAAATCATTATTCTTTCTTTGGGAAACCAAATACAATCCAAAACTCAATGCTATGATAACACTATAAATCAAATCTTTGAAATTTCCGTAAGACAATATTACACAACTAATTACACATAATCCTACTGCAATCCATTGCCAAACATCGATTCTTTCTTTCAATAATATAAAAGCTAAGACAGTGGTTAATATTGGACAAATAATATAAGCAAACGAAGCCGATTGCAAGCTAACGTGATTCACCGCATAGATAAACAAAAACCAATTCAATACTAACAACAGTCCACCAATAACCGTCATGATAACAGCTGATTTTTGTTTTTTCTTGGAAAGTTCATTGAACGTTTTCTTTGCATCAATAACAACTGATTTTCTAAAAAATAAATTAATTCCTAACAAGAAAGCCGTAGCAATGAAAACTCGGAAGAATAAAATGTCTAGTGAAGCATAATCCGTTAAAGGCTTCAAAGCCAAACTAAAAAATCCCCAAATAATAAAGGCTAATAAAGCAGATAAAAAATATTTATTTATTGGCATTACTTTTTTTTGCAAAAGAACTAAAAAAGAAGGAAATCAAATCCCAATTTTATGTTATTAATTTCGTTTTATTTATAACAATAGAAGACTTTTTCCTATTGTATAATTTCAATTTTAAAAACTATCTTTGCTATATTAAAGAACTATTTATGGAATGTATTTCTGTTTTTGATATGTTAAAGATTGGTGTTGGACCTTCGAGTTCTCACACCCTTGGACCATGGCGTGCTGCCGAACAATTTTTAAAAGAATTGCGCAATCGCAATCTAATTGATACCGTAATTGGTGTCAAAGTAGATTTATATGGTTCCTTATCATTAACAGGAAAAGGGCATGCCACCGATTTAGCCGTAATGCTTGGTTTGAGTGGTGCTGATCCAGAATATATTCCAGTAGAAAGCATTGATGTGATTATTTCGGCTATCAAAAACAAGAAAGAAATTTTCTTAGGAAATGAAATTATCATTCCGTTTTGTTTTGAAACGGATATTGTTTTCAACAGAAATTTTTTACCTTTTCATGCCAACGGATTAACTTTTACAGCCAAAACCGATACCGAAACGTATTCAGAAACCTATTATTCTATTGGTGGTGGATTTGTGGTAAAAGAAAAAGAAGACCATCACAAAGAAGAAATTTTACATACTTTTCCGTTTCCAATTGAAAAAGCAGATGAACTTTTAACTTATTGTGCTTCAGAAAACAAGAAGATTTCGGAAATCGTTTACGAAAACGAAAAAACCATGCGAAGCGAAGAAGAAATTCACAACGAATTACTTCGCATTTGGGATACGATGTTAGAATGCATGTACATTGGTTGTCATTCAGAAGGAATTCTTCCTGGTGGTTTAAATGTAAAGCGAAGAGCATATGACATGCACAAAAACTTAATTGGCGTTTTACCGTATGAAGATCCGTATTCGTGGTTACAAATAATCAGACAAACCGAAGTTAAATTCCGTCAAATTTTAAAATGGGTAAGTTGTTTTGCTTTGGCAGTAAATGAAGTTAACGCTTCGTTAGGTCGTGTGGTTACAGCTCCAACTAATGGAAGTGCGGGAGTTATTCCAGCGGTTTTGATGTATTATTTGGTAATAGAAAATCATGAAGCTGGCGAAAAAGAAATCAAACAATTTTTAATGGTGGCGGGCGAAATTGGCTCTATCTTTAAAAAAGGAGCTACTATTTCAGCAGCTATGGGCGGTTGTCAGGCAGAAATTGGTGTTTCGAGCGCTATGGCAGCAGCAGCTTTGTGTGAATTAATGGGCGGAACTCCAGCTCAAGTTACGATGGCAGCCGAAATTGCAATGGAACATCACTTAGGATTGACTTGTGACCCAATTGGTGGTTTAGTTCAAGTTCCATGTATTGAAAGAAATACAATGGGTGCGATTAAAGCCATCAACGCAGCCGAATTAGCATTAGAAACCGATGCTCTACATGCAAAAGTGCCTTTAGATAAAGTTATTAATACCATGTGGGAAACAGCAAAAGATATGAATACTAAATACAAAGAAACTTCAGAAGGTGGTTTAGCAGTTGCGGTTGGATTAGCGGATTGTTAATGAAAAATGAACGTTTAAAATATTTTATTCTTTTTTTATTGGTTTTAATTCTTGGAATATTATCCAGAAAAATCAATGGTATTCCATTGTTTATTGGAGATATTTTGTATGCTGTTTTGATTTATTTTGGGTTTCGATTTTTAATTATGGATTCGAAAAAATCAACTTCACTCCTATTCTCTCTACTTTTTTGTTTTGGAATCGAATTTTTACAATTAGTACAAATTGATTGGTTAATTACCATTCGTAAAACCACTTTAGGACATTATATTTTGGGACAAGGTTTTCTTTGGTTGGATTTACTTTGCTATGTAATTGGAACTTTACTAGCTTTTCTAATCGATTGGAAGTTCGTCAAAACTCAAAACTTAAACTCGTAGTAACAAAAAAGTTATTGGTTTTAGTATCAAAGAAAATAGCTTCTTTTGAATCGAAATAACGGGCTTCGGTTCTTAATTTTACTTTTGAATTTAGCAAATAATCAAAATTTATAGATGCTCCAGAAGTTTTAAAGGCATCTGATGTAGCAACAATGACATTATCCTCATCTTGATAATATTCTACTCGAACAGCCGTTTGCCATTTTGGATTTATCGAATATTGTGCAATCAAAACGGGACTCATCCAATACAAATGTTTGTCATTTAAAGAAGAACTATCTTGAATGCCAAAATCAAATCCTAAAATGGTGCGCCACTTTGCATTCCACGTATTGTCCCAATACAAATTACTGAAATAACGCATTGCTAATTCGGTTCCATAAAATTCTTTACCAATAAAAGTGCTCCAATTCAATGTTGCTTTTTCTCCTGGTTTATAAACAATTTGTGTTCCAAAAGCTGGAGCAACGTCTTTTTGTGGCTTATTAATGCGTTGCCACCCATTGGTTACCAATCCCGAAAAACTCCATTTATCTGAAGGTTTGTAATTATACTTTACTCCGGTCATAAAATAGGGCGAATTATCCGCTAAAAGAGAACGCGTTAAAGTCAAATTGGAAGCTGTAGTTGCCGATTCAAAACCGATATAACTTGGTAAAATCCCAACTTCTATGGATGCTTTTTTGTTATCATTCAAAAACAGTCCTACATAAGCTTCGCTCAATAATTTTATATCTTCAGAAGCGTAATTATCATCAACATACGTTCCTGCATGAATAGCAATTGACGCATAAGCATTTCCGTATTGCAATTGTGTACGAATTAATCCATTATTCACATTAAACTCGTTGTGACGGTTATAATTGTACATAAATGGAAGTTTAGTTTCTGTAGTTGGACTACTAAAATCATACGCATAATACGTTTCTAAAAAACCAGAGACTTTAATTTTTAACGAATCCTTTTCTTGAGCAATTAAAAAAAATGGGAATAATAGTAAAACTAAAAAAAACTTCATTTTAAAAAATTATTTCTTCCTTCTAGTATCAATCAAATGGATAATTTGCCACTTCCCGTTATCATTAAATAAAGTAAATGCATTAGCTCCTATATGACTCAATTTATCGTTTATATAAAACTCATAAGGCGTCCATACATGAGCTAAATTTCCATCTATTTCTACTTTATAATCAATTAGTTTTTCTAAAAACTTTAGATTAGATGGAATTGTAGCAATAGAATTTAAAAACTCATCCAATTTTTCATCTTTAAGTTTATTTCCTTCTTTTGTATTTGCAATAGTTCGCAAAACAATATCAGGATGACACAATTGTTTTAAAGTAGCAGTATCTTTAGCATGAAAAGCAATAAAAAAATCGTCAATTATTTTTTTTGGAGAATTTTCTTGCGCTAATATTGAATTTGATAAAAGAATAAAAAGAATAAAAAGTTTAGCTCTCATAAATTAATTTTAATGCATTAGTAGCACTTGAACCAAATAAGTTACAATTCCAGCTATATAACCTACTACAGCTAAAGGTGTTATCTTTTTTAAATACCACATAAATGTAATTTTTTCTTTTTCCATAACAGCAATACCAGCAGCAGAACCAATAACTAACATACTTCCTCCTGTACCTGCACATAGAGCAATAAATTCCCAAAGTGTATGATCCATTGGATAATCGGAAAGAGAGAACATTCCTTGAGTTGCAGCAACTAAACTTCCATTATCTACAATTGATGATAAAACGCCAATTGCTACAATCATAGAATCTGTATTGGGTAACGTTTTAATCAAGAAATTAGCCATTTCTTTTAGAACTCCAACTTCTTGTAAAGCAAATACCATTAATAAAATACCCATAAAATATAAAATAGAACTAATATCTACTTTAGTTAATGCGTAAGCTACAGAAAATTTATCTTTTTCATCTTGCGTTTTGTTTCTGTGATATACGATTGAAACCAATGAAACCATAGACAATGAAATTAGAACACCAATAAATGGTGGTAATCCTGTTAAGGTTTTGATTACTGGAACCATAACTAAACCAACTACACCGGCAATAAATACACTCATACTGCCTCGCATTTTTTCTTCCTGACGTACTTGAGCCATAGAAACTTGAGCTCGAAGCACAGCAAAACCTTTCATTCTAAAACTCGCAATCATTACTGGAACTAACAACACCATAATTGAAGGTAAAATCAATGCTTTCACAATTCCAAAAGAGCTAACTTGACCACCAATCCATAATAAAGTTGTTGTAACGTCTCCAATTGGACTAAAAGCTCCTCCTGCATTAGCAGCAATAACAACAATACCTGTTAATATCATTCTAATTTCTCCCTTTGGCATTAATTTTCTTAAGAGCGTAACCATTATAATAGCTGTAGCTAAGTTATCAAGCAATGATGATAAAAAGAATGTTATAAAGGCAACAATCCATAATAATTTATAAACAGATGTAGTCCTAATTCTTCGTGTAATTACAGTAAAGCCTTTATGTATATCAATTAATTCAACAATTGTCATAGCTCCCATTAAAAAAATTAATAAGCCCGAAATTTCACCAAAATACTCCATCAATTTTTCAGTAACTAAATGTTGGTCATCGTGACTGAATATCGCAATAACTACCCAACAAATAGTTCCAGTAAGTAAAGCGGTAATAGTTTTATTTATTCGTATTGGTGATTCTAAAATAACTGATAAATATCCAAGAATTGCAACGAAGAGTAATATAGGAATCATTTTTTATTTTTTAAAACGGTACTAAATTAAGACATTAATTTAACATTAATTTAATATTTGATAAATATTTTTCATCATTCCAAAAAAGGAAAATAACATTTATTACCTTTGTGATTCAAATACCACAAAAAATGTCAGTAGCAAAGAAAGATTACAAAAGAATTACTACACGAACCCTAATTGATATGAAAGAAAACGGAGAAAAAATCTCTATGCTAACTTCATATGATTTTACCATGGCTAAAATTGTTGATTCTGCAGGTGTAGATGTAATATTAGTTGGTGATTCTGCAAGTAATGTTATGGCGGGACATGAAACAACCCTACCTATTACACTAGATCAAATGATTTATCACGCTTCTAGTGTAGTGAGAGCTTGTGAAAGAGCTTTAGTAGTAGTTGATTTACCATTTGGAAGTTATCAATCTGATTCAAAGGAAGCTTTACGTTCTGCTATTAGAATTATGAAAGAAAGTGGTGGTCATGCAGTAAAATTAGAAGGTGGAAGTGAAATTAAAGACTCTATTAAAAAAATCTTGAACGCTGGTATTCCTGTAATGGGGCACTTAGGTTTAACTCCTCAATCTATATACAAATTTGGAACATACACTGTAAGAGCTAAAGAAGAAGCTGAAGCTGAAAAATTAATTGAAGATGCTAAAATGCTAGAACGATTAGGTTGTTTTTCATTGGTTTTAGAAAAAATACCTGCAGCATTAGCTGAAAAAGTAGCAAAAAGTATTTCGATTCCTGTAATTGGTATTGGTGCTGGTAGTGGTGTAGATGGTCAAGTTTTAGTAATTCATGATATGTTAGGAATGAATAATGAATTCAGTCCAAGATTCTTGCGACGCTACTTAAATTTGTATGAGCAAATGACACAAGCTATCGGACAATATGTCAAAGATGTTAAGTCTGAAGACTTCCCTAATGCAAATGAACAGTATTAATTGATTTTTACTTTTTATTTTGAAAGAAAAAATAGTTTCTACAAAAGATAATCTTCAAATCCTTCATGAAGACAATCATATTATTGTTGTAAATAAACGTGTTGGCGATATTGTTCAAGGAGATAAAACAGGGGACAAACCTTTGTCATATGTTGTAAAAGAATACTTAAAAGAAAAATATAATAAACCAGGAGATGTTTTTTTAGGCGTAGTACATCGCTTAGATAGACCCACAACCGGAATTGTTCTATTTGCTAAAACTTCAAAAGCTTTAACTCGTTTAAATGAGACTTTCAAAAACAGAGAAACTCAAAAAACATACTGGGCTGTAGTAAAAAATTGTCCTCCAAAGGAAAAAGATACACTGATACATTTTTTGAAGAGAAATTCAAAAAACAATACTTCAAAAGCGCATTTAAAGGAAGTTCCAGATAGTAAAAAAGCAAGTTTAAGTTATCATATCATCAAAAAATTGGATAACTATTTTGTTTTAGAAATCGATTTACATACCGGAAGACATCATCAAATTAGAGCTCAATTACAAGCAATTGGTTGCCCTATAAAAGGAGATTTAAAATATGGCTTTGATAGAAGTAATGCTGATGGCGGAATTCATTTACATGCTAAAAAATTGATTTTAAAACATCCAGTTTCAAAAGAAATCTTGACTTTTATTGCGCAAACCCCAGGTGATATTATTTGGAATTCAATAAATTAACATTATTTATATTTTATTAAAGTTTTTTTATTAAATTTATTGAAAATATTTTCGTTAAAATGAAAAAAACTTTACTTTCAAATATTAGTTCAAATCAAAAAATCAAACAACTTGAGAGAGAATTAGCTTACTATAAAAGTAAAGATACTTTGCATGAGAATTTTGAGTATTTTTTTAATGAAACTACAGATTTAATATGCATAGCCAATTTAGACGGTTATTTTTTAAAAATTAATCCCGCTTTTACCAATACATTAGGGTATTCTGAATCAGAATTAATCACTGAAAAATTTATCAATTATGTTCATTCAGAAGATGTTGAAAAGACATTACACGAGATAAATAATCTTAGCGAAGGAATTAATACTATTAATTTTAGTAATCGTTACTTACGAAAAGATGGGTCAAGTATTTGGTTACAGTGGATATCAACTATCAACTTAAAAACAAAAATAATTTTTGCAATTGCTAGGGATATTTCAGAAATAAAAAACACACAAGAAAAATTAATACTTAGTGAAAAATTATTAAATGAGTCCCAAAAAATGGCAAAAATTGGAAGTTGGGAATTTGATTTAATAAACAACAAATTATATTGGTCTGATGAACTTTACAATATTTTTGAAATTGATAAAAGTGTAAAAGAAAATTTAGCCGAAACTTATAGAAGTAGATTAACTATTGAAGATATAAATCATTTAGACCAGCTCGCAGATAGAACAATAAAAGAGAAAAGATCATACGAAGTAGAACATCCATTCACGCTGTCAGGAAATAGAAAAAAATGGCTTTTAGGATCTGGCGAACCTGTAATAAACGAAGCAGGTGAAGTTATTAAAATAAGAGGAGTTGCCCGTGATATTACAGCACAAAAAGAAAGAGATGCTGCAATAAAAGCAAAAGAATTTGCAGAGCTTGCTAATCAGGCAAAATCAGATTTTTTAGCTAATATGAGTCATGAAATAAGAACACCTCTAAATGGTATAATTGGATTTACCGATTTATTACTAAAAACAAAACTTGATTCTGATCAACAAGTTTATATGAG
The DNA here is from genome assembly GCA_964498595.1 of uncultured Flavobacterium sp. Lineage (GTDB taxonomy): Bacteria > Bacteroidota > Bacteroidia > Flavobacteriales > Flavobacteriaceae > Flavobacterium. The sequence goes on along the minus strand of CAZCIV010000046.1, from coordinate 2,404 downwards.
CAATATCAACCAATCTGCTAATTTGCTATTAGACATAATTAATGATATACTAGATTTTTCAAAAATTGAATCTGGAAAGTTTGAATTATCTTTTGAGCCCGTTAATTTAAGATTATTAGCAGAACAAGTGATAGATATATTCAAAAGTCATGCTTTAAATAAAAAAATTGCTCTAAATTTAATAATAGATACAGGTATTCCTCAGTATGTTATTACAGATAGTGTGAGACTAAAACAAGTATTAGTGAATTTAATTGGTAATGCTGTAAAATTTACAAATTTTGGAGAAGTCCTTCTTCAAATTGAAATTGTCGAAAAAAATAAAAACCAATTTATCCCCATTCTTTTTTCAGTAATTGATACGGGTATTGGAATTCAAAATCAAAATTTAAACAAAATATTTCAATCATTTGTTCAAGAAGATGTATCCACAAGTAAAAAATTTGGCGGTACTGGTTTAGGTTTATCAATATCAAATCAAATTTTAGAAAAATTAAATAGTAAAATAAATGTAAAAAGTATTGTGGGAGAAGGTAGTAATTTTAATTTTACAATTAATTTTGAAACAGCTGAGATTCTTGTCAAAAAAGAACAAGTTTTGGGTTATATCGGCGAGAAGAAAAACAATAAATTTGATAAACTAAATAAAAAATTCAAAATTTTAATTGTTGAAGACAACAAAATAAATATGTTACTTTGTACAAAAATGATTCATTCCATTTTACCAAAAAGTACAATTTTAGAAGCATATAATGGAGAAATGGCATTAGAAATATTAGAAAACCATTTTGTAAATTTAATTTTAATGGATATTCAAATGCCAATAAAAAATGGTTATGAAACTACAACTGAAATAAGAAACAATACTAAATTTAAAAATTTGCCAATAATTGCATTAACTGCTGGTATTATGATAGGAGAAAAAGAAAAATGCATTGAAAATGGTATGGATGACTTTATTTCTAAGCCATTCAAATTAAATGAATTACAAACTGTTATCAATAAATATATCTAAAATGAAATCTATACAATTAATTACGTTATCTATTTTATTATCAAATTCTATATTTTCACAAGAACACTTTAGTGGTATTTCAACTTCTAAAAGAGGTGGCTTATTATCTGCCGCTAACAACCCAGCTGAATTAACAAACATGATTACTAAGTTTGAAGTAAATGTTTTTAATTTCTCAATTGCTATGGCAAATAATAAATTATCATTTTCAGATTTAGCAAATAGTGACAATCTTGAAGATAAAATCTTTAAAGGGAATGACCCTGTCAACTTACGAATTGATACTCAATTGTATGGTCCAGCTTTTGCTTTTAAAAAAGGAAAATGGGCTTTTGGCATCAACTCTTTAGCTTATGTAAAAGCAAATGTTGTTAATGTTGACCCAAATCTAGGGGAAGCAATAAGCAATGGAAATTTAAGTAATTTATTAACCCAAACTACTTTATCTTCAAACGATAATCAACGTTTAAACGCAACCACTTGGGGTGAATTAAGTTTTAATGTTGCTCGAAATATTGTTGATTTACCAAAACATAAAATAAGTGTTGGAAGTAACATACGCCTTCTTTTTCCAGGTGCGTATGCCAACTTTTCAGCGACCAACTTAAATGCTACTTTGGTAAACAATTTTGGTGATATTTCATTAATAAATGCAACAGCTAATGTAAATATTTCTTACGCAGGTTAGCTAATAATTACAACGATCAAAGCAATTATAATGAATTCTTTTCTCAAGGGATAAACGGATTTGCAGCCGATTTTGGGTTTAATTACAGATTAAAAGATGAAACTGATGCCAACAGTTATAAACTAAATGCTGGTTTATCGGTTAAAAATTTGGGGGCTATGACTTTTAAATCAGACAATAACTTAAGTAAAAATTACATTTTAGATGTAAGCGGATTAGAAAGCTTAGATTTAAATCAATTTGAAAATGTAGAAAGTATGGCAGAAATTGAAGCAATTCTTAGTGATCCTGCCAATTCAAGTTATTTTCAAACTACTTCTAGTACTGGTGATGTAAAAGTAAAATTACCAACAGTAATTAATGCTTATGCCGATTTAAGATTGAGTAAAAAATGGTTTTTAACTGGTAGCATTAACCAAAAAGTTTCAGATGATACTGAGAGTGACATTACTACAACACAAAATTCTTACACTTTAATTCCAAGATTCTCAGCAAAATGGTTTGAAGCTTTCGCTCCTTTATCTTCAAATGAAATCTCAGGATTTAATAGTGGAATCGGATTTAGATTATCTGGTTTCTTTATTGGTTCTAATAGTATTATTTCGGCATTAGCAAGTAATGGAAAACAAGCTGATTTATTTTTAGGAATGCGATTTGGGTTTTAAAGGAAAAACAAATTTCAACCTATAATAAATCAATAA
>CAZCIV010000045.1:0-12428 GCA_964498595.1 uncultured Flavobacterium sp. | reverse complement strand
AAACTCCTATTGAAAATAAGGTGGCGGTTTATCCTAATCCTGCTTCAGATTATCTTATTGTTTCAGGTTTAGAAGGAAGTTCAAAAGTGGAAATGTTTACCATTACAGGACAATTAGTAAAAAGTCAAGATTTTGAAAAAGACGTTCAAATTAGTTTAGATTTAAATGCCGGGATGTATTTAGTAAAAGTATCAAATGGAACTCAAACCACAACAAAAAAGATAATTATAAAATAAAAAGGTCAGATTTTAAATCTGACCTTTTGGTATTTATATTCCTGCTATTTCTTTTAATTCTTTTACAAATCGTTCTGCTAAAATATCAGCTTCTGACTGTGTTGGAGCTTCTGTGTAAATTCTGATGATGGGTTCTGTGTTTGATTTTCTTAAATGTACCCATTCTGTTGGCAAATCAATTTTTACGCCATCAATTGTTGAGATATTTTCTGATTTGTATTTTTCGGTTAACGTAGCTAAAACATTGTCTACATCAATTTGAGGTGTTAACTCAATTTTGTTTTTACTCATATAATATTGTGGAAAACTAGCTCTAATTTCAGCAACCGTTTTATCTTGATTGGCTAAATAGGTCAAAAACAAAGCAACACCCACTATACTATCTCTACCATAGTGCGATGATGGATAAATAATTCCTCCATTACCTTCACCACCAATGATTGCGTTAGTTTTCTTCATTAATTCTACCACATTTACTTCTCCCACAGCACTTGCTTGATAGGTTCCACCATGTTTTTCTGTAATATCGCGTAAAGCACGAGAAGACGACATATTAGAAACCGTATTTCCTGGAGTTTTTGATAAAACATAATCCGCAACAGCTACTAAAGTATATTCTTCACCAAACATTTCACCATCATTAGAAATGAAAGCTAAGCGATCTACATCAGGGTCAACTACAATTCCAAAATCGGCTTTTTCTTCTACAACCAATTTACAAATATCACCTAAGTGTTCTTTTAAAGGTTCTGGATTATGAGGAAAATGTCCGTTTGGTTCGCAGTATAATTTTACTACTTCAACGCCCATTTGTTCTAGTAAATTTGGGATAATAATTCCACCCGAAGAGTTAACACCATCAACAACCACTTTAAACTTTTTAGTTTTTACCAAATCAGCGTCTATCAAAGGCAATTCTAATACTTCATCAATGTGAATATCCATGTAAGCATGGTTTTCTGTAACTTCTCCTAACGCATCTACATCGGCAAAATCAAAGGCTTCTGCTTCTGCAATTTCTAAGATTTTAGCTCCATCGGCACCACTTAAAAATTCTCCTTTTGCATTTAACAACTTAAGAGCATTCCATTGTTTTGGATTGTGAGAAGCTGTTAAGATAATTCCTCCATCTGCTTTTTCCATAGGAACTGCAATTTCAACTGTTGGAGTAGTGGACAAGCCTAAATCGATAACGTCAATTCCTAATCCAATTAAGGTATTCACAACCAAATTATGAATCATTGGTCCCGAAATTCTAGCATCTCGACCAATGACTACTTTTAGTTTATCTTTTGCAATGTTTTGTTTTAGAAAGGTTCCATAAGCAGAAGCAAATTTAACTGCATCTACTGGGGTTAAATTATCACCTACTTTTCCGCCAATGGTTCCGCGAATTCCTGATATCGATTTTATTAATGTCATGATGAATTGAAATTTGAAATACAAATATATTAAGATGTAGTTCGCAAAGTCGCAAAGTCGCAAAATATTTTTTATATATTTACGAAAATAACTTACAAAATGAATTTTCTCGCACATATTTATTTGTCAGGCGAAGATGATTTTGTCAAAATTGGCAATTTCATGGCAGATAGTATTCGAGGTTCTAAGTATTTAGATTATCCAGAAGCTATTCAAAAAGGTATTTTATTGCATCGTCATATTGATAGTTTTACTGATGCACATTCGATTTATCGAAAAAGTAAACATCGTTTGCACGAAAAATATGGACATTATTCGGGTGTGATTATGGATATTGCGTATGATCATTTCTTAGCAAAAAATTGGAGGAAATATTCCAATGAAAATTTAGAAGATTACGCTGCTGATTTTTATAAATTGATGCAAGATAATTACGAAATCCTTACCGAAAGAACAAAAGGAATGTTGCCTTACATGATAGGACGAAATTGGCTAGTAAGTTATGCAACAATCGCGGGTTTGGAAATGATTCTTTTTCAAATGGATTATAAAACCAAACATAGAGTACACATGCAAGAAGCAATTGTTGAAATTCAAGATTTTTATACCGAATTTGAATCGGAATTTTTTCAGTTTTTTGAAGAATTAGTACATTCGTGCCAACAAAAATTAAAGGAACTCAATGAAATTTTGTAGTGATTTAGAAGCTGATTTTCGAAAAGCATCCAATAGCGAATTGGCAATTCCAATGGAAAATTACATGAAGAATAATTTTTCTTATTTTGGAATTAAAACTGAGCAAAGAAGAGCAATTTTCAAATCAAACTACGAACAAAATAAAGTAGAAGTCAAATCTAATTTTAGAGCTATTGCTTTGGAATTGTTCCGAATGAAAGAACGCGAATTTCATCAAACAGCAATTGATTTATTGGTAAAAGAGTTCAAGAAAAATTATGTTTTAGAAGATATTCAATTGATTGAAAAATTGATAATTACTAATTCTTGGTGGGATTCAGTTGATACTATTGCGAAGTATATTTTAGGGGGTTATTTGTTGCAATTTCCCTCAGAGACTTTTAAAGTTATTGAGCGTTTTTCAAATTCCGAAAACATGTGGTTAAATCGAAGTGCTATTTTATTTCAATTGAGTTATAAAGAAAAAACCAATTTCGAAATTTTAAAATTGGAATGTGAAAAGCATAAAGATTCTAACGAATTTTTTATTCAAAAAGCAATCGGTTGGGCTTTACGCGATTATAGTAGATTCAATCCAAAAGGAGTCGAAGCTTATGTGAATTCAACCAATTTGAAACCTTCAAGTAGAAGAGAAGCCTTACGTTTAATCTAATTTTGTTTCATTTTTCAGATTAAAGATTTACCTTCGTAAAATACTTCAAGACAATGCCAAGAAAGAAATCTTTTTCCTTAAAAACGTTTACACACAAAACTTTCCGACGTTTAGAACGATTTGTTTTTCTTTTAAAATCGTTACTAACACCGCGACAGTTTATATATTTTTCGTGCGTTTTAGTTGGAATTTCTTCAGCTTTAGCTGTAATTATACTTAAAACATTTGCACATTGGGTTTATAGATCAGCTCAACGATTAGATGATGTATTTCATCTTCCTTATAGTAATAGTACGTTGCCGATTATCGGAATTATCATTACTGTAATTATTGTTAAAAAGGTGCTGGATGGTTCTATTGAAAAAGGAACCTCTCAAATTATGTATGCTGTAGCCAAAAAGCGCGGAATCATGCCTAGAAAGCAAATGTTTGCCCAAATCATTACAAGTTCCTTTACCGTTGGTATGGGCGGGAGCGCAGGTTTGGAGTCACCAATTACCATTACTGGAGCTGCTTTTGGAAGTAATTATGCACAAAATTATCGTTTAAGTTACAAAGACCGAACACTTTTATTAGCCTGTGGTGTAGCTGCCGGAATTGGAGCCGCTTTCAACGCTCCAATTGCAGGAGTTTTGTTTGCTATCGAAGTAGTTTTGGCCGAAATTAGTATTACAGCTTTTATTCCGATTATGATTAGTGCGGCTACGGGTGCTTTGGTTTCAACGGTGATGTTGAATGAAGATATTTTGTTTTCGTTTAAAAAAGTTCAGTTTTTCGACTATCATAATTTGCCGTATTATATTTTATTAGGCGTTTTAAGTGGATTAGTTTCAATAAATTACGCCCGAACATTTAGAAAAATTGAACATTATTTCAGTGGATTAAAATTTAATATTATAAACAAAGCTTTATTAGGAGCTGGGATACTTGGAGTTTTAATTTTTTTATTTCCTTCTCTTTTTGGTGAAGGATATGAGAGTATTAAATTTCTTGCGGATAGTAATCCCGAACGATTAGTTCAAAATACGGTTTTCGAGCGCTTTGAAGATTCAAAATGGATTTTGTTACTGTTTGTTGGTGCTACTATGTTGATAAAAGTCTATGCAACAAGTTTAACATTAGGTGCTGGTGGAAATGGTGGGAATTTTGCGCCTTCGCTTTTCGTAGGTTCGTATTTGGGATTTTGTGTCGCTTATTTGGTTAATTTAACAGGGATTTCAAAACTTACGGTTGGTAATTTTACACTAGTTGGTATGGCAGGAATTTTAAGTGGATTGTTTCATGCGCCATTAACTGCAATTTTCCTTATTGCTGAAATTACTGGAGGTTATAATTTGATGGTTCCTTTAATGATAGTTTCTTCGGTTAGTTTTGCAATTTCTAAACGTTTTGAGCCTTATTCTTTTGATATTAAAAATTTGGCAGATAAAGGTGAAGTTTTTACGGATAATCGCGATGCTAATATTTTGAATTCTATTGATGTAGCGAAATTAATTCAAACTGATTTCAAACCCATTTCGGTTAGTAATACTTTAGACGAATTAGTTGAGAAAATCCAACAATCAGATGCTGATATTTTTCCTGTCTTGGATGAAAAAAATACGCTCTTAGGCTTGATATTGTTAGATCAAATCAGACCAATCGTTTTCTCGCAATTCAAAGTAAAATACACTTCTACAAATGAAGTAATGCAACCACCAAAAGAAATTATCTTCTATGATGAAACCTTAGAAACCATTATGGAGAAATTTGATACATCAGGTTGTAAAGTCTTACCAGTTTTAAAAGACGGAATCTTTCTTGGATTCATTTACAAACAACTCATTCTAGAAAAATACAGAATGCGATTGAAATCGATGATAATTGAATAAATTATGAAAAATATAACCATATCAATATTATTAATTCTAGCGGGAATATTTATTCTCTTTATCACTTTAAAAGATAACAAATCTAGAAAACCAGAACTAACAACATCTTACATCATGCATCTGAAAGGGTTTATTGGTGGCTTTGTTTTAATTATAATTGGGATCTTAATTTTATTAAAATAATTTTAATTCTAAACCTAAAAACTTTATCTAGATTTTAAAATGAAGTTATGAATGATTATTCTAATCATAAAATATTATTTATTTGAAAAACAATTCCAATAAATTTCTTAGTAGGAATGTCCCCTTGAGGGGACTTTAGGGGGGGTATTACTTTTTGGAATACATATTTTAGAAATTAGAGAAATTTTAAAAATCTTTCATCTAAAATCTAATTTCTATTATTAAATATTTAAATATCGGATAAAATATTTTTTTATTCTATCCGATATTAATACCTTTGTGTTGAGAATAAAATAAATATGTGGAATATTGATTTATCCTATCGAGAAGAATTTCAATCAACATTCGAAAGATTGTATGATAAACTCGCTGTGCTCAATCAAAATAGACCACTTCCATACTCGGCTATTTCAAAAATTAAAGAATCACTTTCTATAGAATGGACTTATAATTCTAATAGTATAGAAGGAAATACACTTTCACTTCGAGAAACACAAATGGTACTTCAAGATGGAATTACGGTGAAAGGGAAATCGTTGCGAGAACATTTTGAAGCAAAAAATCACGAGCACGCCATTAATTATCTATATCAAATCATCAATGATAATTATTTGTTAAGAAGTATTGATATTTTATCACTACATGGTTTAGTGTTGCGCACCATTGAAGATGATTTTGCAGGAAGAATTAGAAATGCAGGCGTTCGAATTACTGGAGCAAATTTTATTCCACCAAATGCAAATAAAGTTTCAGATTTATTAGATGAGTTAATTCAATTTGTAAACGAAAATCCGTTGCAATTAAATGACATTGAGTTGGCTACTATTTTTCATCACAAACTAGTTTGGATTCATCCTTTTTTTGATGGAAATGGAAGAACCGTTCGTTTAGCTATGAATTTATTACTCATGCGAAAAGGGTTCCCACCAGCCATCATCTTAAAAAACGACAGAAAAAAATATTATGATGCATTAAATCAGGCAAATAATGGTAATTATCAAAAGTTAACGTTGTTAATGTGTCAGGCTTTGGAAAGAACGGTAAATATTTATTTAACTTCTATTCCAAGTGAAAATGATGAAGATTATCAATCGATTGCTAGTATAGTTAGTGAACCAAATACACCTTACAGTCAAGAATACGTCAGTTTATTGGCACGTCAAGGGAAAATTGATGCTTATAAAGAAGGAAGAAATTGGGTCACTACTAAAAAAGCCATTAACGATTACATTTCAAATAGACAGAGAAAGCGTTTACTATAACGCTTTCTTTTTTTAATTTCTTCACACTTGTCAACTGTAAATATTGATTAGAATTCAATATCTTTGCGTTTTGCCAAAAAATCATGCAACACACAGAAGAAACTATCGAAATTATTGGAGCTAGAGCTCATAATCTTAAGAACATAGATGTTACCATTCCGCGCGAAAAACTTGTGGTTATTACTGGTTTATCGGGTTCTGGAAAATCTTCATTGGCTTTTGATACGATTTATGCCGAAGGACAACGAAGATATATAGAAACGTTCTCTGCTTACGCTCGACAATTTCTAGGTGGATTAGAACGTCCTGATGTAGATAAAATCGACGGACTTTCTCCTGTGATTGCTATAGAGCAAAAAACTACGAGTAAATCGCCTCGTTCTACTGTAGGAACCATTACCGAAATTTACGATTTCTTACGTTTGTTGTACGCTCGTGGTGCCGATGCTTACAGTTACAATACGGGTGAAAAAATGGTTTCGTATTCTGATGAGCAAATCAAGCAATTGATTTTAGAGGATTTCAATGGAAAACGCATCAATATTTTAGCACCGGTTGTTCGTTCTCGTAAAGGACATTATCGCGAATTATTTGAGCAAATTGCCAAACAAGGTTTCTTAAAAGTTCGTGTGAATGGCGAAATTCGCGATTTAGAATACGGAATGAAAGTCGATCGTTATAAAACGCATGACATCGAAATCGTAATTGATAGAATGGCAATTGATTCAGAAGAAGATACTGATAAGCGCCTTTCAGAAAGTATCAAAACCGCTATGTATCATGGAGAAGATGTCATGATGGTCATTGAACAAGAAAGTCAAGAAGTACGTTTTTACAGTCGTAATTTAATGTGTCCGTCTTCTGGAATTTCATATCCAAATCCGGAACCAAATAACTTTTCATTCAACTCCCCAAAAGGAGCTTGTCCGTGTTGTAACGGATTAGGAACGGTGAATGAAATCAATCTTCAAAAAATTATTCCAAATCCAAAAGCATCAATTAAAAACGGTGGTTTTGCACCTTTGGGTGAATATAAAAGTTCTTGGATTTTCAAGCAATTGGAAATTATCGCACAAAAATATGATTTCAAAATAACTGATGCCATCGAAACCATTCCGCAGGAAGCAATGGACATGATTTTGTATGGTGGAAACGAGAAATTCTCGGTCGTTTCAAAGGTTATGGGAATTACTAAAGATTATAAAATTGATTTTGAAGGAATTTCTAACTTCATTAAAAATCAATACGACAATTCCGATTCGGCAAGTATTAAACGTTGGGCAAAAGAATTTATGGATGAAAATGTTTGTCCAGAATGCGAAGGAACGCGTTTGAGAAAAGAATCGTTGTATTTCAAACTAAACGGAAAAAATATTGGTGAATTAGTTCAAATGGACATAGCCGAATTGTCCAAATGGTTTGCCGATTTACCAAATCATCTTTCTGAAAAACAACAAGTTATTTCAACGGAGATTTTAAAAGAAATTACAGCTAGATTACAATTTTTATTGGATGTAGGTCTGAACTATTTATCCTTAAACCGAAGTTCAAAATCACTATCTGGAGGAGAAGCCCAACGCATTCGATTGGCAACACAAATTGGGTCGCAATTGGTTGGGGTTTTATATATTTTAGATGAACCAAGTATCGGTTTGCACCAAAGAGACAACGAGCGTTTGATTAAATCGTTAGAAAGTTTGCGCGATATTGGAAACTCAGTAATCGTGGTTGAACATGACAAAGACATGATTGAGCGTGCTGATTATGTGATTGATATTGGTCCAAAAGCAGGTCGTTTTGGTGGACAAATCATCAGTAAAGGAACACCGAAAGAATTACTGAAGGAAAACACCATTACAGCTCAGTATATGAGTGGTAAAATGCAGATTGAAGTACCAAAATCACGTCGTGAAGGTAACGGAAAATCAATCAAATTATCAGGTGCAACAGGAAATAACTTGAAAAATGTTTCTATTGAAATTCCGCTTGGAAAATTGGTTTGTGTAACTGGAGTTTCAGGAAGTGGAAAATCTACTTTGATAAACGAAACTTTGTATCCGATATTAAATGCGCATTTTTTCAATGCAGTTAAAAAGCCACAACCTTACAAGAAAATAGAAGGTTTAGAACATATCGACAAAGTCATTGATATCGACCAAAGTCCGATTGGAAGAACACCGCGTTCGAATCCTGCGACTTATACAGATGTTTTTTCGGAAATTAGAACTTTGTTTACTCAAGTTCCCGAAGCAATGATTCGTGGTTATAAACCTGGAAGATTTAGTTTTAATGTAAAAGGTGGTCGTTGTGAAACTTGTGAAGGTTCTGGAGTTCGAACCATTGAAATGAGCTTTTTGCCTGATGTTTATGTGGAATGCGAAACTTGTATGGGAAAACGTTTCAACAGAGAAACATTGGAAATTCGTTACAAAGGAAAATCAATTTCAGATGTATTGAACATGACGGTTGATGAAGCGGTAGATTTCTTTGAAAATATTCCGAAAATTTATCGAAAAGTAAAAACAATTCAAGATGTTGGATTGGGATATATCACCTTAGGCCAACAAAGTACTACACTTTCTGGAGGTGAAGCACAACGTATTAAATTAGCAACGGAACTTTCTAAAAAAGATACTGGAAATACGTTTTACATATTAGATGAACCTACAACAGGATTGCATTTTGAAGACATTCGTGTATTAATGGATGTAATTAATAAGTTAGTGGATAAAGGAAACACCGTGTTGATTATCGAGCATAATTTAGACGTAGTAAAATTATCAGATTACATTATCGACATTGGTTATGAAGGTGGAAAAGGAGGCGGAGAAGTTGTAGCTAAAGGAACTCCAGAGGAAATCGTGAAAAATAAAAAAAGTTATACAGCGCAGTTTTTGAAAAAAGAATTATCTTAGCAAACTAATTACTACACACAACAACACTGCTACAACTTTATTATTTAATTGTAATAGTTTGTTTACAAACAAATTAACTAAAATTATTATGGCAGCAGATCAGTACGAAAACGAAGAACACAGAATTCAAGAGAAATTCAAGCAAAAAACTTGGAATGAAATAAGAACTAATGATTCATGGGCTATTTTTAAAATCATGTCAGAATTCGTAAACGGTTACGAATCGATGGGAAGAATTGGTCCTTGTGTATCTATTTTTGGTTCGGCAAGAACAAAACCAGAAGACAAATATTATTTATTAGCTGAAAAAATCGCTTACAAAATTAGTAAAGCAGGTTACGGAGTAATTACTGGTGGTGGTCCTGGTATCATGGAAGCAGGAAACAAAGGAGCACATTATGGAGGTGGAACTTCAGTAGGTTTAAACATCGAATTGCCTTTCGAGCAACACTTTAATCCGTACATCGACAAAGATAAAAACTTAAACTTTGATTATTTCTTCGTAAGAAAAGTAATGTTTGTAAAATATTCGCAAGGTTTCGTGGTAATGCCAGGAGGTTTTGGAACCTTAGACGAATTATTCGAAGCGGTAACGTTAATTCAAACTAAGAAAATTGGAAAATTCCCAATTATTTTAGTAGGAACCGAATTTTGGTCAGGTTTATTAGATTGGATTAAAAATGTCATGATTGACAAAATGAAAAATGCCAGTCCCGATGATATGAACTTAATCAAAGTGGTTGATACAGAAGATGAGGTGTTAGAAGCATTAGATAACTTCTATAAAAAATATAATTTATCTCCTAATTTCTAAAAAAGCAAAAGTCCTTCAAACCGAAGGACTTTTTTTATTTTGAAAGGAATTCTTTGATTTTGTTTATCACAGCTTCATCGCCTAAAATTTTACGATGACCTAAACCATCTGTAACAACCAATTCTGAACCTTGTAAATGTTCATGAATATGATAAGCCGCTTTAACTGATACATCATCATCTTCTTTATCATGCATAATTAAAACTGGGATTTTAATTGTTTTTGCAGCTTTGTAAGCCGAATAATCATCCATTTTTCCAACAAATCGTTTTTCAAAATGATCTCGCAATTTGATTCCGTATTCTGGTTTTAATTCTAACTTCTTTATAAAATCATCAATGATGTCTTGAATGATATCGCCAGCTCCAATGGTAACTGCTTTTTTAACTTTCAGATTTTGTTTAATCGCATTCAAAACCGACATACCACCAAGCGAATGTCCAATAGCAAATTCAAACGAACCGTATTGTTTTTCCAATTCTAAAATTGAAGCAATAAATTCGGTCATTATCGAATAATTTCCTTTTGATTTTCCATGAGCAGGCGCATCAAAACTTATGGTCATGTAGCCCATTTTCAATAACTCATCTGCAATTTTAACCAATTGGGTTCCTCTTCCAGACCAACCATGAACTAAAAGTACTTTTTTATCGCTTTTGCCATATTCATAGACTACAATTTCTTTGTTTATCGCAGGAACTATAATACTTTTTTGAACACTTTCGCGTTCCATATGTAATTCACGCTTTGGTAATTTATGACGAATAGGAGTGGTAAAAAGTTTAGCCGCAAATTTAGTTGTTAGGCTAGAAGAAACAGCTTGAAAAAATTTAGCCGTATATAAAATAGGTTTAGGTATTTCAATAACTTGCGATTGTTTTTGTTTCTTTTTTGGCATTTTATTTTTTTTGCGAAGATACAAATAATGAAGTCTCAGGATTAAAATTTCCTTATAAAATAAAGTTAAATTCAATATGAATAGGTTATAATTTTGATGTCGGATTTTAAAATTTAAAAGTATATATCGTATTTTTGTTAAAAAATTAATCTTATGAATAATAGAACTAAAATTATCGCCCTAGGACTTTTAGTGATGGTACTTTCATGTGCTAAAAATCCTTTTACAGGAAAAAGTACTTTAGCACTAGTACCAAATAGTGAAATATTACCTTCTGCTTTTCAACAATACAATCAGTTTTTATCTGAAAATAAAGTTATTACAGGTACAAGTGATGCAAAAAGAGTAGAAACTGTAGGAAGTAAAATTAAAGTAGCGGCCGAACGTTGGTTAAACGCTAATGGATATGCTAATTATTTAGAAGGATATGCTTGGGAATATAAATTAGTAGATAGTAAAGAAGTGAATGCATGGTGTATGCCAGGTGGGAAAATTGTTTTTTACACAGGAATTTTGCCTATTTGTAAAGATGATGCAGGTATGGCAACTGTTATGGGACATGAGGTAGCACATGCTTTAGCCAATCACGGTCAACAACGAATGAGTGCAGGAGTATTGCAACAAGCTGGTGCGGCAGGGGTAGCAGTCGCAACTGGGAATAAATCCAAAGAAACGCAACAAATTGCCATGACAGCTTATGGAGCTACTACTCAATTTGGTGGAATGTTACCATTTAGTAGAGCGCATGAAAGTGAAGCTGATATGATAGGATTAACTTTAATGGCAATTGCAGGTTATAATCCTGATACTGCGGTTGCGTTTTGGGAAAGGATGGCGGCACAATCTGGAGGTCAAGCGCCACCAGAATTTATGAGTACACACCCAAGTAATACTACTCGTATTGCAAAAATTAAAGAATTAATTCCAAAGGCTAAAGCAGAAGCGGCTAAGTTTGGTGTTACTTTTAAATAATTAAAAAATTACTAGTATATTTGAATCCCGACATTGTCGGGATTTTTTATTTAAAATCAATTGCTATGCAACAACTTCAAAAAGGAGATTCAAAACTTTTAAATGCTTGGGCTTTCTATGATTGGGCCAATTCTGTTTATGCTTTGGTAATTTCATCTACTATTTTTCCATTGTATTACGGTGCTTTATTTCGCCAAAAAAATATTGAAGAAATTGTATTGTTTGGATTTTCAATACGAAGTGAAGCTTTAATTAGTTATGTTACTGCTTTAGGATTTTTAATCATTGCTTTTATCTCACCATTATTATCTGGAATTGCCGATTATTTAGGAAATAAGAAGTTTTTCTTAAAATTTTTCTGCTATGTTGGTGCTGTTTCTTGCATGTCTTTATATTTTTTCTCATTAGACACTGTTGTTTTAAGTTTGGTTTCCTATTTATTAGCTTTAATAGGTTTTTGGGGAAGTTTAGTTTTCTACAATTCCTATTTACCCGATATCGCTCACA
>CAZCIV010000044.1:0-12546 GCA_964498595.1 uncultured Flavobacterium sp. | reverse complement strand
ATTCTATGCCATCTTTATTTTCATCTATTTTAAGTGCTATTTAAAAAGATTTAAAAAAGGTATTATGACTGTCACATTTAATTATTTATTTTTCTATTAATAAAAAGCATAATAAGAAAATTAAAATATCATTACATTTGTTATTCAAATAAATAATTTATAAATATAAATGGCTGGAAATACTTTTGGGAAATTATTAAAACTAACCACTTTTGGAGAATCTCACGGAGAAGCATTAGGGGGAATTTTGGATGGATGTCCTGCAGGAATTACTTTAAATCTTGAATTTATTAAACAAGAGATGCAAAGAAGAAAACCTGGTCAATCTTCAATTGTTACCCAACGAAAAGAAGAGGATGATGTTAAAATATTATCTGGAATTTTTGAAGGAAAAACTACAGGTACTCCAATAGGTTTTCTAATTCCAAATACCAATCAAAAGTCAGATGATTATTCGCATATAAAAGATACTTATCGTCCAAGCCATGCCGATTATGTTTACGAACAAAAATATGGCATTCGAGATTATCGTGGTGGAGGCAGAAGTTCGGCTCGTGAAACAGCAAGTAGAGTAGTAGGAGGAGCTATTGCAAAGCAAATTATTCCTAATATTAAAATTAATGCTTTTGTTTCGTCTGTAGGTGAAATTTTTATAGATAAACCATATCAAGATTTGGATTTTTCTATGACTGAAAGCAATGAGGTTCGTTGTCCAGACGCAGCTTCTGCAGAAAAAATGATTGCAAGCATCAAAGAAATAAAAAAACAAGGCGACACTGTTGGTGGAACTATAACATGTGTTATACAAAATGTACCAATTGGTTTAGGCGAACCTGTTTTTGATAAATTGAATGCCGAATTAGGAAAAGCTATGCTTTCAATTAATGCAGTAAAAGGCTTTGAATTTGGAAGTGGATTTTGCGGTGCTAAAATGAAAGGAAGCGAACACAATGATTCTTTTAATTCAGATGGAACTACCAAAAGTAATTTATCTGGTGGAATACAAGGCGGTATTTCAAATGGAATGGATATTTATTTTAGAGTTGCTTTTAAACCTGTGGCAACTTTATTACAAGTCCAAGAAGTATTAACTAATAAAGGTAAATTAATTGAACAGCAAGGCAAAGGACGTCATGATCCTTGTGTCGTTCCAAGAGCAGTTCCGATTGTGGAAGCGATGGCCGCTTTAGTTATTGCAGATTATTATCTGCAAAATAAAGTTTATTTATAAAAAAACGACCATATTATTGGTCGTTTTTTTTCTTTTTATCACTATTCATCATTAACATAACGGCTCCAACTAAACCTAAGATTACTAATAAAAAAACAATGATCATTATAAAAGCTCCATTGCTATGAGAATAAAGTGGTAATAATAAATTTGTCATAATTATAAAGGTTAGAATTTATACAAAAGTAAGCCTAACCTTTTATTTATTACCTGATAATTATCATGTACAATTATTATAGAAATTTAGCTTTTAATTCGGATGTTGGAATCATACAAGATTCTTTTTTGCCATACCATTTGTATCGGTTTTTTGCTACATAATCGTAAACGAAATCTCTTAATCCCGTTGGTAATATCGTAAAAACAGTTGCTAAAGTAAAAATACCACTTAATCCTTTTGCAATTTGCAAAGCAGCTGTTGATTTGTAATAATAGGAAATTCCAGGTTCATACAACACGATACTATCTGTATGAATAGGATTAATTCCAATATGTTTTAAAATTTTTTGGCCCAATTCTGATTGAAGCGAAACAAACCGAAAAACATCTTTTTTATCATGTTGAATCACATATTGAGCAGAGGAATTGCAAAGGTTACAAACACCATCAAACAATATGATTTTTTTATCTTGCGGTAAATCTGCTATTTCCATACTATAAATTCTAAACAGGTTGTACATATTCCAATTGGTCTAAACTTACTTTTGAAGTAAAAATTCCGTAATTTACAGTAGCTTTTGTTTTTTCAATCACATCAATAGTTCCAATGGCTTTTCCGTCTTTCATGCGAACACGGTCACCGACTTTTAGTATAACTTTTGGTTTGTTTTCTTCTTCAATTTTGGCTTTGATTTTCTTTTCTTTTTTAACCGTACGAATTTCTTCTACCTTGACTTTTACTTCTTCTTCTACTTTTTTCTGGATAACTTCTTTTACTTTCTTTTCTTTAACCGAAAGTTTTCTACGTTTTGAATTTTCGATTTCAACCATTTTCAAAAACTCACCAATTAAAGTTTTTTTGTCTTTGTTATTGAAGTAACTTTCCGAAATATCATCAATTTTCTGACCAATGTAAATCAAACGTTGGTTAGCATCGTACAATTCTTGATAACGCTCTAATTTCTCTTGAATTTTCGCATTGATGGTTTCCATTTTTTTGCTTTCTTCACGCGCTTTCGTTTCTTCTTCTTTTAATGTTAAAGACGTTTTTTCCAATTTAGAACGTTCTTTTTGAAGTGTTGCAATGGTTTTGTCGAAACGAACTTTTCCGCCTTCAATTTTCTTTTTAGCACGATTGATTAATCCGTACGGAATACCATTTTTTTGTGCTACTTCAAAAGTAAACGAACTTCCGGCTTGACCTAAAATCAATTTGTACATAGGTTCTAATGATTTTTCATCGAACATCATGTTAGCATTCGACGCGTAAGGCAATTCATTAGCTAATATTTTTAAATTGCTGTAATGTGTAGTTATAATTCCGAAAGCTTCACGAGCATAGAATTCTTCTAAGAAAGTTTCCGCTAAAGCGCCTCCCAATTCAGGGTCAGACCCCGTTCCGAATTCATCAATTAAGAACAAGGTTTTAGCGTTACATTTCTTTAAAAAGTAGTTCATGTTCTTCAATCGGTAACTGTACGTACTTAAATGATTTTCAATAGATTGATTATCACCAATATCCGTTAAGATTCTATCAAATAAAAACGTTTCACTACGTTCGTGAACCGGTATTAATATCCCGCTTTGTAACATCAATTGGAGTAATCCTACAGTTTTTAAGGAAATTGTTTTTCCTCCTGCATTGGGTCCCGAAATTACAATAATACGACTTTCGTTATGTAATTCGATAGTTTGTGGATACGTAACCGCTTTCTTTTCCTTGTTATTTAAATATAAAATAGGATGGAAGGCTTCTCTGAAAAACATTCGCTTTTCTTCGATAATATTTGGAAGAATTCCATTGATTTTATTAGCGTATTTGGCTTTTGCAGCAATAACATCAACATCACTCAAAAAGTCTTGATAAGCCGCAATAGTATCAGTAAATGGGCGAATTTCATTCGTCAAACGCTTTAAAATACGCATGATTTCTTCGCGCTCTTCGTATTCTAAATTGTTCAGTTCTCGAGAATAGCGTTGGGCTGCTTCGGGTTCGATATAAGCTATACTTCCTGTTTTAGAACTTCCTAAAATAGAACCTTTTACTTTTCTTCGATACATCGCTAAAACCGCTAAAACTCTACGATTTTCAACAACAGTTTCTTTGATGTCATCTAAATAACCTAGCGAATGGTATTGACTTAATGCCATTCCAAAACTCTGGTTGATTTTACCACGAACTACATTGATACTTCGGCGAATATTAATTAAATCAGGCGATGCATTGTCTTTGATGATTCCGAATTTATCCATCACTTCATCAATACGTTGGATAATCAGCTTAACAATATCAATTTGAGCCGCTTTTTGGTATAAATTTGGATAATAATCTTCAAATTTCTTTAAAAACTGAATTAATGTTATCGCTGTTTCTGAAAGGTTAGCAATCTTTTTAAAACTACCTACTTCTAAGAAACTATCTTCAATAGCTAGGAATTTTAACTCGTAGTTGATGTTTTCAAATCCGTGATTTGGGATAGCGTTATTGTTGGAAAACGAAGATAAATATTCAGAAGTTTGCTTTAAGTTAATAAGCAATTCTTCTTTGTTTTTGAACGGAGTTATTGCCATCGCTTTTTCTTCACCAATATCAGTGTTGCAACGACTAGCAATAGTTTCTAAAACCGTATTAAATTCTAAATCTTGTAATGTTTTTTCTGTAATCGAAATCATTTTTCTTTTTCTGTTAGGTCAAAGTTACAAAGTAATGAATCCATATTGCAACAGAAATTTATATTTTTGGTAAAAATTATAAAATGTTTATCAAAAACGAGAGTTGGGAAGCGCTATTATCGACTGAATTTCAGAAGCCTTATTTCTTAGAATTAATGCAACAAATGGAGCATGAATATGCTACTACAACTTGTTTTCCGCCAAAAGAATTAATTTTTTCTGCATTTGAGCAATTTGATTTTCAAGAAACAAAAGTGGTGATTATTGGACAAGATCCGTATCATGGAACGGGTGAGGCGAATGGTTTGTGTTTTTCGGTAAATGATGGTGTGGCAATTCCACCTTCGTTGAAGAATATTTTTACAGAAATTAATTCGGAATATGATAGAATTCTTTTCCCAACATCCGGAAATTTAGAACGTTGGGCAAAACAAGGAGTTTTGTTGTTAAATGCTGGTTTAACGGTACGAAAAGACGAGGCCAATAGTCATAAACATTTGAAATGGAACGTTTTTACTGATGCTGTTATTGATTTGATTAATCACAAATCAGAAAATGTGGTGTTTCTTCTTTGGGGCAGTTTTGCTCAGAAAAAAGGAAAACTTATCAACAGAGAAAAGCATTTAGTATTAGAAAGCGGACATCCGTCACCTTTAAGTGCTAACAGAGGCATGTGGTTTGGGAACAATCATTTTAGATTGACGAATGAATATTTGAAAGTAAATGCTAAATGTGAGATTGAATGGTAAAAATCTCTTATTTAATAGCTATCATCGAAATTTCTATATTGACATTTTTTGGTAAACAAGCTACTTGAACGGTTTCCCTTGCAGGAGCAGTATCTTCACTAAAATAGCTTTCATAAACGGAATTAATTCTTGCAAAATCGCCCATATTTATAATAAATATGGAAGTTTTTACAACATTTTCAAAAGTCATATCTGCAGCAGCTAAAACTGCTTTCATATTTTCCATTACTTGTTTGGTCTCGGTTTCGATATCATCTAAAACCAATTCCATTGTTTCAGGATTTAAAGCAATTTGTCCAGACGTATATAAAGTATTTCCAACTAGTATGGCTTGATTATAAGGTCCAATTGGCAATGGTGCTTTATCTGTTTGAATAATTTTTTTCATATAAATAGATTAATTTTAAAATACTCTATCTGGTAATTGTCGTTTTTCATATTTAATATCGCTAAATATTGAGGAAGAAATACCAATAAAAAATCCCCAATAAGTGTTAGTTCCAAAAGGAACCCAATTGAAACTCATTCTCCAACTTTCTAAATCTCTTTCAAAGCGTAATTGAGTAAATGTTACTCCTTTTTGTTTAAAATCATATCCTGACGAAAATCCTACTTTCCATCTTGGTGCTAATTCAATATTACCAGAAGCCATTAAAGAATGTGATTGAATTTCATTTTGTCTATTAGTATTGTTATATGTTACAGAATATGCAAATCTTAAATCCCATGGAATTTTGTAGGTAAACCAATCAAATTTCTTTTCACTTTCATCTTCTTTATCTTTATCAAATAAACTTTGTCTAGAATCACTTAAATCAACAGATCTTCCGAATAAATCATCATTTGTTCCACCATTTTGAATATTTTGTTGGCTTTCTTTACTTTTAGGACCAAAATCACTACTTGAAAAATTATAGTTTATTGTCATATTTGCTCGCGGAATTCTCAATAAGCTTCCACCATTATCAATATTCAATTTATCAATTCTTCTTCCAGAGTTATCAATAGCAAAAGCATCTAAGATAGCTGCAAAATTCACATTCATTTTTTGCTTAAACAATTGTGTACTTCCTGATAATGAAATTTCAGACCATTTTAATGAATCAGCAGCTATGTCATAACGAACTCCTAAATTAAGATTATTTAAAAGCATAACTTTTTTAGTTTCTTCTTTAGAACTTTTGTCATCTCTAACTTTTGCCTCAAAAGTATTGCTTAAAGAAAAATTCATACTATTAGAAAAATTATTAGCAGGAGCACCAAAAATACCTCCTTCAAATTTTGTATAATCACCAAAGTTTACACCAGTAGCATCTAATGCATATTTTTCAAAATATTGATTAAAATTTGGGGTATAACCATATCCAATATTTGGACGCATTACATGTCTAATCGCTTGTATTTTTTTATCTTCTCCAAAATTAAATGTTCCATAAATTGTTGTTCCAATTCCAGCATTAAAATTATAGGTTCTAAAAGCTTCAAAACCATTCACATTTGTTGTTTCAACTTTATTATCAGTTGAATTAAATCTTTTTCTTATTGTATTCATTACCCAAGTTTCATTATAAGTTGTACTTGCGGTTACACTGAAATACTTAAAAATTTTGAAATTAGTACTTATGGGAATTGTATGTTGAAAACCTGACTTAGCATCTTTAAACATTTGAGAAGTAAAAAATAACGAGTCATTTGTTTGAATTCTATTTTCTCCCCTTAAATTATATTGAAAATTTATGTTTTTTATGATCCCTTTTTTAATTC
The DNA here is from genome assembly GCA_964498595.1 of uncultured Flavobacterium sp. Taxonomy (GTDB): domain Bacteria; phylum Bacteroidota; class Bacteroidia; order Flavobacteriales; family Flavobacteriaceae; genus Flavobacterium. The sequence goes on along the minus strand of CAZCIV010000044.1, from coordinate 5,970 downwards.
CGTCTTTTGAAGCAAAAGGAAATACACGATCAACACTAGCTTGAAAAGTAGGTAAAGTCATGTTTATCACTTTTGTATTTGTATTTTGCGAATGTGTTGCAGAAACAGATAAGTTAACCTGAGGAATAGAATTAAATGTTTTTGAAAATGAAACAGATGAACTTAAATTATTATTCAATCTAGACCCAACATTATTCATATTTACAGACTGTCTAAAATACTGACTACTTCCCAAATTTACAGAAGCAGAGAATCTAGAATTAGGGGAAGCTTTTGCATCTTGTGCGTGTGACCATTGAATGTTATATTGTTTTGATTTTAGATAATCAGGAAATCCTTTTTCACTTGTAATATTATTTTCAAATCTAAAGTTTAATCTTCCATTGAAATTATAGCGTTTTACATAATTACTTTCTAATCTTAATCCGTAACTTCCATTAGTGTAGTAATCTCCTAAAACAGCCAAATCATAATGGTCACTTAATGCAAAATAATATCCTCCATTTTGAAGAAAATAACCTTGTCTATTATTTTGACCCGGTGTAGGCATTATAAAACCAGATGTGTTTTTTTCTGACATAGGGAAATAAGCAAATGGAAGACCAATTGGAGTAGGAACATCCATAATAACCATGTTTGTTAAGCCGGCAACAACTTTTTTCTTGGGAACAAATTTAACTTTTCTAACAAGGAAGTAATATTCTGGTTCGTCTATGTTTTTTGAAGTAGTCATACGTGCATTCTTCATAAAATAAACAGAATCATTTTCTTTTTTTGAAATTTCAGCTTTAATATAAAGTTCACTTTGCTTCGTTCTAGAATTCCATACCTTGGCTCTTTTAGACTTAGTATGAAATATTATTGAATCAGGTTCAATTATACTCTGTCCTTGTTTAAATACGGGTCTTTGATAATAGTTTCCAGCGGAGTCTTTTAATCTTCCAGCATAGACTAATTTTTTTTCATAATCCAAAACAATTCGACCGGCTTTCAATTCAAAATCAGTGTAATATATTTCAGCTTCATCATGAAGCGTTACTGTTTTTTTCTTTTGATCTAATTTCTCATATTGCTTTGCTTTCATATTAACTACACCATCTAAGAAAGGCTTTTTCTTTTTTATGGTATCGATTTTAGTTGAATCTTTAACTTTCTCTAACTCAGATTGAGTTAAAGTTACTGTATTTGGAATAGGATTTTTTTGCGAAAAAACAAAAGTTGTTCCTAATATTAGAAAAATTACTGAAAAAACGATATGAATTAACTTGGTATGCAATGCTTTTAATAGTATTTTTGTAGAAATTTGGCTTACTTTTTGAAGTGTCAAACTTACATATATTTTTTTGCAAAAATAATGTTTTAATAAAATTATAACTTATAAACCTAACAATTGTTTTATGCCATTAATAAAAAAAACAAATTATCTATTTTTATTACTTTTATTTTTAACGTTTAATTTTGGATTTGCTCAAAATAATAGCAAATTTAAAGTAGTCTTAGATGCTGGTCATGGAGGAAAAGATCCTGGTGCAGTAAAAAACGGTGTTAAAGAAAAAGATGTTGTTTTAGATGTTGTGCTAAAAATTGGTAAAATCCTAGAAAAAAATAATGATATTGAAGTAATATATACAAGGAAAAGCGATGTTTTTGTTGAATTAAGAGAAAGAGCAAACATAGCAAATAAAGCCAAAGCTAATTTATTCATTTCTGTTCATTGTAATTCTGTTAAATCTGGAAATCCAATTGGTGCAATGACATTGGTAATGGGTATGTCAAGAACAGGAACTAATTTAGAAATTGCAAAAACAGAAAATGCTGTAATTTTTCAAGAAACTGATTATAAAACAAAGTATAAAGGGTTTGACCCAAATAATCCGGAAACATTAATTGGTTTAAAAATTATCCAAGAGGAATCTTTATTGCAAAGCATAGAATTTGCAACTTTGATTCAAAATCAATTTCGCAATGAATTAAATAGAAAAGACAAAGGTGTTCATCAACAACCTCTTTGGGTTTTGGATGCAACTGTTATGCCGGGCGTTTTGATTGAATTAGGTTTTGTCTCTCATCCTGATGAAGCAAAATATTTAGATTCCGATAAAGGAAAGGATGAAATGTCTGAATCCATAACCAATGCAATTTTAAAATACAAAAGTAATTTTTTTAATGGTAATGATATTGCAGAACCAGAATTCTTAATTTCAAATAGAACTTTAAATAATCTAAACGATACAACTAATAAAGATCAAGAAAATTCAAAATTGAATAAAACTTATTATAAGGTTCAAATTTCAGCAAGTACTAAAAAAATAGAAACTAAGCCTTCTAATTTTAAAGGCTTGAAAGGAATAACTTTTCAAAAAGATAGAAAAATATACAAATATTTTTACGGTGAAGAAAATGATTACAATGCTTGCAAAATAAAATTAGCAGAAGCCAAGAAAAAAGGATATACTTCTGCCTTTATTGTAACCATAACAAATTAATAATTCATTTCATATGTTAAAAAGATTTTTTTTTACTCTTGCACTATTTAATGTATTTACGATTTATAGTCAAAACCAAAAATTTAAAGTAGTATTAGATGCTGGACACGGAGGAAAAGATTATGGTGCTGTATATCATGGAAATATTGAGAAAAATATCGCTTTAAAAACAGTTTTACTAGTAGGGTCCTTATTAGAAAAAGATTCTGAAATTGAAATTATTTACACAAGAAAAACGGACGTTTTTATTGAATTACAACAACGTGCAAATATTGCAAATAAAGCAAAGGGAAATATTTTTGTTTCTATACATTGTAATGCTAATAAAAACCTTGCTGCATCTGGTAATGAAACCTATGTTATGGGAATAACAAGAAATGCTTCTAATTTAGAAGTAGCAAAAAACGAAAATGAAGTAGTAACATTAGAAAAAGATTACAAAATTAAATATGATGGTTTTGACCCAAATTCACCAGAATCTGTTATCGGAATTTCAATTCTTCAAGAAGAACATTTAGATCAAAGTATTGAGCTAGCAGGAAGAGTTCAGGAATTTTTTACTAAGAAAACCGACAACAAAAATAGAGGTGTAAAACAAGCGGGATTCTTAGTGTTACGCCAAATTACCATGCCAAGAGTTTTGATTGAAATGGGTTTCGTTTCAAATAAAGAAGAAGGAGCATTTTTAAATTCAGAAGAAGGTCAAGATAAACTAGCTGAAGCTATTGCGGGTGCTATTATGGATTATAAAAATGAATTTTTTAATCCTTCTAATAATGATAACGTTAAAGAAGAGGTAAAAGTTGTGGATAAAAAGGAGGAAACAATAGTTAAAGACACTCCTAAAAAAGAGGTTCCAGTTAAAGCAAAAGAAATAGTTACCGAGAAAGGAATCATTTTTAAAATTCAGATTTCGGCAAGTACTAAAGAATTAGCAACAACTCCTTCAAACTTTAAAGGATTAAGTCCAATTTCTGTTGAATCTACAGGAAGTTTATATAAATACTTTTTTGCATCCGAAAAAAATTACGATGCTGCTAAGCAAAAATTGGAAGAGGCCAAGCAAAAAGGTTATTCTACAGCCTTTATTGTTGCTTATAAAGACGGAATAAAAATAAGCGTAACCGATGCAATAAAATAAAATAAAAGTTTATTTTTGTTAAAAATTATTAAGCTTTGAAACTAACAAGAGAAATCAAAACCGCCGTCCTCGTTATTGTATCGATATTATTATTCATTTGGGGATATAATTTTTTAAAAGGAAAAGACTTATTTAACAGTAGTACTAGAGTTTATGTTGTTTATGATAACGTAGCCGGTCTTGTAAATTCTGCTCCAGTCACATTAAATGGATTAGCCATAGGTAAGGTTAATTCAATTGATATTCAACCTGATGGAAAATTATTGGTAGAAATGCAAATCACTACTGATTTTCCAATATCAAAATCTAGTATTGCCGAAATCTACGATTCAGGTCTTGTAGGGGGAAGACAAATTGCTATTAAGCCCAATTTCCAAGATAAAAATTACATCAAATCTGGTGACTATTTAAAAGCGAGCAGTAAACTTGGTATTACTGATGCCTTGGCACAACAATTAGAACCACTTCAATACAAAGTGCAAAAACTTTTGGATAACGCGGATGCAATGATATCTAATATTAATGATGTTTTAGATGCCAAGACAAAACAAAATCTGAAGAGCAGTATTGCAGAGTTGAACAAAACACTTTCTGAATTTAGTGTTGCTTCAAAAAATATTAATGAAATGATTGCCGATAACAAATCGAAAATCAATTCTACCTTAACAAATTTTGATAAAACTTCAGCTAATTTTTCTAAAATGTCTGATTCACTTGCAAAAGCTAATTTGGGTCAGACCGTTAAAAATTTAGAAAAAACATTGGCAAGTGTAGATAAAATTATGGCCGATATCAATAGTGGTAAAGGAACTATGGGTAAATTAATTAAAGACGATGCTATGTATACTAATTTCACCAATACGTCTAAAGAATTAGAGTTGTTATTACAAGATCTTCGCTTAAATCCAACACGTTATGTAAATATTTCTCTTTTTGGAAAGAAAAACAAACCTTATGTAGCTCCAGTTAACGATACAATAAAAAAGTAAATTTTATACGATGCAATTTTTAGATAATATTTTCTTCGCATTGCTTTTAGTAGCAGGTATAGGTTATTTTACAATCAATGTAAAAAAACTAATTCGTAACATTAAATTAGGTCACAATATTGACCGTACTGATAATTCTTCAGAACGTTGGAAGAATATGACGATGGTTGCCTTAGGACAATCTAAAATGGTAAAACGTCCTGTTGCAGGATTTTTACATATAATAGTTTATGTAGGATTTGTAATTATCAACATCGAAGTAATTGAAATTATTATTGATGGACTTTTTGGAACACATCGTGTTTTGTCTTTCATGGGAGGATTTTATGATGTGTTAATTGGTTCATTCGAAATTTTAGCTTTCTTAGTATTAGTAGCTGTAATTGTATTCTGGATTAGAAGAAATGTTACTAAATTAAGTCGTTTCGCTAGTTCAGATTTGGATGGAAAACCTAGAAACGACGCTAACTATATTCTATATTTTGAAGTAGTTTTAATGACGTTATTCTTAGTAATGAATGCTGCGGATTTTCATTTACAAAATTTAGGAATTGGTCATTATAATCAAGCAGGAAGTTTCCCAATTTCTCAATTTATTGCTCCAATGTTCAACGGAATGAGTGAAGGTTTAGTAGTAATAATTGAAAGAACAGCTTGGTGGTTACACATTGCTGGAATATTAGTTTTCTTAAACTATTTATATTTCTCTAAACATTTACACATTTTATTAGCTTTCCCAAATACATACTTTGCAGATTTGAATGCGAAAGGGAAATTAAATAATTTAGAAAGTGTTACTAACGAAGTTAAATTAATGATGGATCCAAACGCTGACCCATTTGCAGCGCCTGCTAATTCTGATGCTGTTCCAGCTAAGTTTGGTGCTTCTGATGTTCAAGATTTGAACTGGGTGCAATTACTAAACGCTTACAGTTGTACCGAATGTGGTCGTTGTACGTCATCATGTCCAGCGAACCAAACAGGTAAAAAATTATCACCTCGTAAGATTATGATGGATACTCGTGATCGTTTAGAGGAAGTAGGAAGAAATATCGATTTAAATAAAGGAGTTTTTGTAGATGATGGAAAATCGTTATTAAACGACTACATCACTCCCGAAGAATTATGGGCTTGTACTACTTGTAATGCTTGTGTGGAAGAGTGTCCAATAAACATTAGTCCATTATCTATTATTATCGAAATGCGTCGTTATTTAGTAATGGAACAAAGTGCTGCCCCAATGGAATTAAACAATATGATGAGTAATATTGAAAACAATGGTGCGCCATGGCAATACAGTCAAATGGATCGTTTAAATTGGGTAAACGAATAATTTTACATTAACTATCTTAAA
>CAZCIV010000043.1:0-12632 GCA_964498595.1 uncultured Flavobacterium sp. | reverse complement strand
ATAAAAAAAATAATTTTGATGTAAATAATTTAATGCTCTTAAAACTAACTAAATCATCATTAAAATTACAAAACAAAAAATTTATTTTTATTGATTTTTACTTAAAGTTACACTTTTTATTTTAATCTATAAAGAAAATCTAGAACTATTATACAACCCCCTATAAATACAAAAATGATTCATCTTCTCAAAGCTATATCAGAGGCAAATAATTATCTTCTTAAGGAGTTAAACATTCATGATGCATTACAAAATTGCATAAATGCATTAGGCAGTAATATCGAAATAAACAGATGTTATATTTTTAAGAATGAAGTTAAAAACGACGTTTTGATTCTTAATTATGAATATGAATGGTGTGATGCCAATACAACTCCTTTTATTGGAAGCCCTGACTTAAGTGGTCATACCTATGAGGCATTCCCTGGTTTATATGAACCGCTTTCAAAAAACGAACCCTTTTTTGGTTTAGTTAAAGAAAGCACCAACGATTATTTCAGGGAAGTAATGGAAATGCAGGATATCAAATCTTATTTATTTACCCCTATTTTTTCAAACAATGTTTTTTGGGGCTGGATTGGATTTGACGATTGTGAAAATGAAACCATTTGGGCTCAAGAAGAAGTGAATGCACTTCACACGGTTGCTCATAACATTGGTTTAAGATTAAATCAGGAAAAAGTTAGATCTGACTTAGAAAAGACATTAAACGAGTTAGATTTTTACATGCAAGGATCAAATCAGGCAAAATGGGAAATTAATTTAATTACTAACGAAGTTAAATTTACGTACAATTGGTTTGGAATGCTAGGATATGACAACAATGAACTTGAACATAATTTTGACACTTGGAAATCCAGATTACATCCTAACGACTTAGTTGAAACCGAATATAAAATTAAAAAATTCATTGCAAGAAAAATCGATAAATACGAAGGAATTTTTCGTATGAAACACAAAGAAGGTTATTATGTTTGGATAAAGTATTCTGCAATAATTTTAGAAAATGAATTTGGAATTGCCGAAAAAATAATTGGTACTCATATTGATATTAGCGAAATTAAAAGCAAAGAAATTGAATTAGCTAAACAAAGAAACGAATATGATCATTTGGTAAACAATCTTGCAGAAATTATTTTCAAAACCGACTTAGCTGGAAATCTAATTTTTTTAAATAATAGATGGGAGGAATTAACAGGACATAATATTATTTCTTGTTTAAATACTAATATTTTTGACTATTTAGAAAACGTATCAAAAGATGAAGCTGTTGAGCAGTTACTTAATTCAAAAACTTCTACAAGTTTTGAGGTACAGCTTTTGATGAAAAACAATCAAAAAATTTGGGGATTACTGCTTCTAAATATTGATTTAGATTTTATTACTAATGAAAAAATCATAATAGGAAGTATTACCAATATCAACGACACTATTAACTTTAAAAACAAGTTAGCTATTTCAGAACAAAAATATCGATTTATTGCAGACAATACTTCTGATTTTATAATGCAACACCAAACCGACGGAACTATAACATATGCCTCTAACACTTCCGCTAAAATAACCGGATTTAGCCCTTCTGAGTTATTATTAAAAGACCCTTATACTTATATTCATCCCGATGACGTTGCAAGAGTAGCCAAACAACATGCTAATATTCTTAAAAATAAAAATGAAATTATAACTTTTAGATTCAAAACTAAAAGTGAAAAATACATATGGCTAGAAACATACTCTAAAATAATATTAGATAATGAAAACCAAATTATTGGTATTCAAACTTCAAGTAGAGATATTACAGAGAGAGTAAAACAAAGCGAAAATATTCAACAAGCCTTAATTAAAGAAAAAGAATTAAACGAACTTAAATCGGGCTTTGTTACAATGGCATCTCACCAATTTAGAACTCCTTTATCTGTAATTTATTCTAATATTGAATTGTTAAATTACAAAATGAATCTTTTACAATTTAATGAAAAAGATGAAATTGATAGAATTTCTACTAGAATTTCTAACGAAGTAAATCGTATGACAGAATTAATGAATAACATTTTAGTTTTCGGAGCTTACGAATCAAATAACTTAAAAGTAGAAATAAAAGAATTAAACTTAAATAAATTCAATGATAATTTAATTGAAACTTATTTTAACAATGAAAAAGACGGAAGAAAAATAATTATTGACAAAAATAAATATGAAAACAACATACAAACTGATGAAAGTTTACTAACTCATATTTTAAACAATCTAATTTCTAATGCGTTTAAATATTCTGTAGGAAGTAGCAATCCTATTATTAAAGTAGATTACTTTACCAATAATTTTAAAATTGAAATAATAGATTTTGGATGTGGAATTCCTGAAGAAGAAAACAAACATCTTTTCAAATCATTTTTTAGAGGTAGTAATACTTCTACTATTAAAGGATCAGGACTAGGATTAATTATCGCCAAACAATTTACTGAACTTTTGAATGGTAAAATCTCTATTTCAAGTAAAGAAAACGAAATAACAACTGTAACATTAGAATTTCCTTATAAACAATCTGAACAATTAAAAACTAAAATAACCCCGAAAAAAACAAAAAAATGGATGCTTCTCTAAATGAATTTTTGAAATACTATAACGACTTCATTAAAAAAAATGGCTTTGAGCCCACCGCTTATGATGTGAATTTTTGGATTACAAATTTCTTTAAATCTAAGAAAAACAAATCTGATTCTAGCCATAATTCAACTCCAAAAAGGCTAGCGTTATAATTTTTTAACCTTAAATTTAAATCTACTTACCCCCTACATTCTTTTAATTGAGTCAAAACAACAAATCATTTCTTTCTTTCGATAACATAATTGACCATTAAAATCAAAGAATCTTTATATACTGACGAAGGAAAAACTTCTATTAAACTCAATGCTTCTTGTTGAAATTGTATCATTTTTTGTTCCGCAAAAGCCAATCCATTTTTATCTTTTACAAATTGAATCACTTCTTTAACGCGTTTTTTATCTTTGTTATGATTTTTAACTGAATTGATTACCCAACTTTTCTCTTTAGCTGAACAATTATTTAAAGCGTAAATCAAAGGCAAAGTCATTTTCTGCTCTTTAATATCAATCCCAGTTGGTTTTCCGATAGCATCATCTGTATAATCAAACAAATCATCTTTTATTTGAAACGCCATTCCGATAAGCTCACCGAATTTACGCATTTTTTCTACCAAAGCAACATTATCAGGATCAACGGAACAAGCACCTAAAGAACAACAAGCTGCGATTAATGTAGCTGTTTTTTGCCTAATGATTTCATAATAAACATCTTCTGTAATATCTAATCTGCGCGCTTTTTCAATTTGAAGCAATTCACCTTCACTCATTTCGCGAACGGCAACCGAAATAATTTTCAATAAATCAAAATCGTTATTATCTATTGAAAGCAATAATCCTTTTGATAATAAATAATCACCAACTAAAACGGCAATTTTATTTTTCCATAAAGCGTTTAAGGAGAAAAATCCACGACGCTTATTGCTATCATCAACCACATCATCATGTACTAAAGTTGCGGTATGAATTAATTCAATAACCGAAGCACCGCGATATGTTCTTTCATTTATTGCACCACCCGAAACCATTTTGGCAGTTAAGAAAACAAACATTGGGCGCATTTGTTTTCCTTTTCGGTTAACGATATAGTGTGTAATTCTGTTTAATAAAGCCACTTTAGAAGACATAGAATCGCGAAACTTCTCTTCAAAGAGTTCCATTTCAGTTGCGATGGGTAGCTTTATTTGTTCGGTTATTTTCATTTGATAACAAATGTACGAAAACAATTGCTAAAGGCAAAAATTAAAGATTCTAAAAGAATTCAAAATCCGTATACAAAAAAAATAATTTATGATTTATTTGCCAATTGTCCACATGCAGCATCAATGTCTTTACCACGACTTCTTCGCACTTTTGCCACGATATTGTTTTTTTCTAAAGCTAAAATATAAGATTCAATTGCCTCATTAGATGCTTGTTGAAACATTCCGTCGTCTATGGGATTATATTCAATCAAATTCACTTTACAAGGAACATATTTGCAAAATTTGACCAAAGCATCAATCGATTTTTTATCATCGTTGATTCCTTTCCAAACTACATATTCGTATGTAACTTTACTTTTTGTTTTTTTGTACCAATATTCTAAGCTTTCACGCAAATCAGTTAATGAAAAATTTTTGGTAAACGGCATGATTTCATTTCGAATTTCCTCAACAGCGGAGTGTAAAGAAACTGCCAATTTGAATTTCACCTCATCATCTGCCATTTTTTTAATCATTTTCGGAATTCCAGAAGTTGAAACCGTAATACGTTTTGGCGACATTCCTAAACCTTCATTCGAAGTAATCATGTCAATCGCTTTCATAACGTTAGGATAGTTCATCAAAGGCTCACCCATTCCCATGAAAACGATATTGGACAAAGGTCGGTCATAATACAAACGACTTTCGTTATCAATAGCGGCAACTTGGTCGTAAATTTCACCAGGTTCCAAATTACGCATTCTTTTTAAACGAGCAGTAGCACAAAAATTACAATCTAAACTACAACCTACCTGAGAAGAAACGCAAGCCGTAGTTCGAGTTTCAGTAGGAATTAATACCGACTCAACTACTAAATCATCATGCAAACGAACGGCATTTTTAACAGTTCCATCCTCGCTACGTTGCATGGTATCAACTTTAATATGGTTGATAACAAAATTAGCTTCTAACATGGCACGAGTTTCCTTCGACACATTCGTCATATCCTCAAAAGAATGGGCGCGTTTTTGCCACAACCATTCGTAAACTTGATTACCTCGAAAGGCTTTATCTCCATTAGCAACAAAGAAGTTACGCAATTGTTCTTTAGTTAGTGCTCGTATGTCTTTTTTCTCAATTTGCATGATGCAAAAGTAATGAATTTAGAAATTAGAAATTATAAAATAGAAATTTGGATGAATTCTTTTTGTATTTTTGTTAAAAAGATTTTTATGGGAATTCCTGAATTAAAAGAAATTATCAAATTAAAACTTGAAAATGCCGATGAGCGCGTGCTTCGGATAGTAGATTCGGTTTTAAATGAATATTCAAAAGAAACAATAGCTTTTGACTCAAAAGGTTATGCTTTAAATTTAGAAGAATACCAATTAAAAGTTGAAGAAGGTTTTGAAGATATTAAGAATAATAAAACTTTTACAAACGAAGAAATGGCTTCAAAAATTCAGCAATTAAAAAGTAATAAAAAATGATTTCTGTAATTTGGACTTCAAAATCTTTCGAAGACATTTCAAATATTCATCATTATCTTTCCAATAAAATTTCATTAGAAACCGCAAATAAAGTTATAGATGAAATATATCAAGCTCCAAATTCAATTACCTTTGTTGAACAATTCCAAATAGACGAATATCGAAAGGATTGTAGAAGAATTATCGTAAGAAATTATAAGATTCTTTATTATGCAAAAGATTCTGAAATATTTATAATAAGAATTTTCAATACATTTCAAGATCCAACAAAAAGTTTATAAAATGCATTTTATATCAGAAGATTTAGAAGACTACGTTGCCAATCATTCACAAGCAGAACCTGAATTATTAGCAAAATTAAATAAAGAAACTCATCAAAAAATATTGCAACCTCGCATGTTGAGTGGTCATTTTCAAGGTAGGGTTTTGAGTATGCTTTCTAAAATAATTCGTCCAAAGCACATTTTGGAAATTGGAACCTATACTGGTTATGCTGCTTTATGTTTAGCAGAAGGATTAGCTGAAAATGGAACTTTAGATACGATCGATATTGAAGAGGAATTGGTGGATTTCCAGAGAAAATATTTTGACGCTTCACCATGGAAAGATCAAATTTTTCAACACTTAGGCAATGCAGTTGATATTATCCCAACTTTAAACAGAAAATTTGATTTAGTTTTCATTGATGCTGATAAAGAAAACTATGTAAATTATTTTCACTTAATTGTTCCCATGATGAATAAAGGCGGCATTATTTTATCTGACAATGTATTATGGAGTGGAAAAGTACTAGAAGAAGTAAAACCAAATGACAAAAGTACTCCCGTTTTATTGGAATACAATCAATTGTTAAATACAGACCCAAGAGTTGAAACGGTTTTATTGCCTATTCGTGATGGTTTGACGGTTAGTCGTGTTTTGTAATGAAATTGTATTTATCCCCTAAAAGCAAAAACAATTTATAACATACTAATCCGAAAATTGCTCCAAATACATAACCTGTTAAAATATCACCTGGATAATGCAATCCTAAATAAATTCTACTGAAAGCAAAAATTAATGGAAATAAATACAATAAATAGGTGTATTTGTAATATTTTCGAATAATCAAAACTATAAAAGTTGTTGAAGCCATGGAATTTGCAGCATGACCAGAGAAAAAACTGAATGATTTTCTGGTGATTACTTCACGCATAATACCATCGAACTCAGGATTATTACATGGGCGTAAACGTTCGAATGTATATTTAAATAAATTCGTGATTTGGTCAGTAAATGTTAACAATACTGCTAAAAAAAGAATGATAATTCCTAAACCTTTCCAACCTAATTTCTTTTGTATTAAATAAAAAACTCCGATAAAGAGTGGAGACCAATAGATTTGTTTAGTTATAATCATCCAAAAACCATCAAATGGTTCAGAACCCAATCCGTTTAAAAAAAGGAATAATTCTTTATCTAAGTTTATTAAGTGCTCCAAAATTACATTTGTCTTTTTATAGGTCCGGTAATATTTTCAATATCTTCTTTTACTTGTTCTATTGGATTTTGAACTTCTAAATTTATATTTTCCATTGGATTAACCATTTTAGCAATTCCTTCTTTAGCTTTTGCTATTTCTTCAGAAACGCCACCAGTTAAAGTATTCATATCCAATCCAGCTTCTTGAGATCCTTTTTGAATTTCACTTTTAATTTCGTTTGTAGCATTCTTTAATTGCGCCATCCCTTTACCTAAAGCACGTGCGATATCTGGAATCTTATCAGATCCAAATAACATCAAAACAACTAAAATGATGAAAAACAATTCACCTCCACCTATTCCAAACATTGTGTATTTTTGAAAATTAACTTCGCAAAGTTACAAAGTTTTACACCTACTTTATCTTAAAGTAATCAAAAAAAAGACTATCCGAAGACAGTCTTTAATTCTTATTTCTTTTCTAAACTATCAAATTTAGAAACCATTTCACCTTTAGGCCAATAATTGTTTTCAACGTCAATATCAGCAGTTTCTAGTTTTGGATCCAATTGAATTTTTACTACTTTTTTCTCCGTTGCAAAAACTCTTTTAGTGGTATCATTATTCTTTCTCCAAATTTGAGCTGGAAATTTTTGTGTTTCACTTGTTCCGTCTTCGTATTGTAACTCAACAATGATTGGCATAATTAATCCTCCTGGTTTTTCAAACTCTACTTCATAGAAATATTTTGGTGATTTCAAGACATTCTTTTCTTCTGCAGTATAATTTTTATCTAAATAATCTGATAGTGCTTGAACATTTTTAGCATCAAATCCTTTCTTCAATTCAGGATTAAAATCAGGTGTATCTTCTGCAACTAAATACAACATTGGTTCACCATCACTAATTTTTCTTCCTCTTCTATTAAACATTGCTTGCGTTTCTTTTGAAGCTTCTGTAGAAACAAAATATTGTTTTACTGATTTAACACCGATATCGGTATAATCTGTTGAATAAAACCATCCTCTCCAAAACCAATCTAAATCAACCGCAGAGGCATCTTCCATAGTTCTAAAGAAATCTTCTGGAGTTGGGTGTTTGAATTTCCAACGATTTGCATAGGTTTTAAATGCATAATCAAACAATTCTCTACCCATAATGGTTTCTCTCAAAATATTCAATCCAGTTGCTGGCTTACCATAAGCGTTAGCTCCAAAATTGTATATATTCTCAGAGTTTGACATGATAGGCTCTAAATATTTTTGGTTTCCTTTCATGTAAGGTACAATATTTTTAGCTGGACCTCTAGTTGCTGGGAAATTTGGATCGAATGATGTTTCTGTTAAATATTCTAAGAACGTATTTAAACCTTCGTCCATCCAAGACCATTGTCTTTCATCAGAATTTACAATCATTGGAAAGAAGTTATGTCCCACTTCATGGATAATTACCCCTAACATTCCATATTTGATTCTATCACTTACAAATCCTTTTTCATCAGGACGACCGTAATTCCAACAAATCATTGGATACTCCATACCTTGGTCCTCTGCTGAAACAGAAACTGCTTTTGGATAAGGATAATCAAATGTGAAATGAGAATATGTTTTTAAAGTGTGTGCTACCGCTTTTGTAGATAAATCTCCCCACAACGGATTTGCTTCTTTTGGATAAATTGAAATTGCTAATGGCTTGTTTGTTGGTAAATCAACCGCCATGGCATCTATTATGAATTTTCTTGACGTTGAAAAACCAAAATCACGCACATTTTGTGCTTTAAATTTCCATGTTTTCTTTTTGTCTGAGAAACCTTTTTCTGCTGCGATTGCTTCGTCTTGTGTTACAATAACAACAGGCTTATCAAAAGTTTTCTCAGCTAATTCCCATCTTTTTACTTGTTCTGCTGTAAAAACATCGTTTCTATTTTGTAGAACTCCAGTTGCCTCCATTACATGATCAGCTGGAACTGTGATATTTACATCGTAATCTCCAAATACTAAAGCAAATTCACCTCTTCCCCAAAATTGCATGTTTTGCCAACCTTCAACATCGTTATAGACAGCCATTCTTGGAAAAAATTGCGCCATTACATACAAACGATTTCCATCAGGGAACTGCTCATAACCTGAACGTCCGTTGTGTGCTCCTTCCATGTAATTCACAATATTGTACCACCATTTGATTGAAAAAGAAATTTTTTCTCCATTTTTCAAAGGCTTAGGTAAATCGATACGCATCATGGTTTGATTGATGGTATATTTCATTGGATAGCCTTTAGCATCTTTTACATAATCAATGTTAAAACCTCCTTCAAAGGGTTTATCCATATATTTTTTTGTAAAATTGCTAACGGTAATAGCTTTATCCATATTTTGACTTTCCACTAATGGAGTCTTAGAATCAGGTCTTTCAATATTTTGTTCTAATTGTACCCATAAATATTCTAATGCTTCAGGTGCATTATTATAATAGGTAATTGTTTCAGAACCATATAATTTTTTGTTTTTATCATCCAATTCCAGATTCATTTTGTAATCTGCTTTCTGCTGATAATAGGCTGGACCAGGAGCTCCAGATGCCGTTCTAAACATATTAGGAGTAGCCATTTCATCGTACATTTGACGAAATTTATTCTCGTTATAATGTCCAAGCTCACGCTTTTTCTCTTCTGTTTTTACTTCTTGAGCAAAAGTTCCATAGGAGATAGCTAAAGTAAAAAAAGCAGTTAATACAATTGACTTTTTCATAAATTGAATTCTAATTAATAGACTATTTTTTGATTAGTTTCACTATTAGTAAACAAAAAACTGTTTTTGTTACCGTTTATATTTGTATGCACGATATTTTGTTGTTCTTTATAAATATCAGTTAATAGTGAATTATAAATTTCGAAGGTATTTATTTTTTTTGAAATTGCAATTTTGGTGTAAAAAATTAACACATCACCTTCCACTTCTCGAGCTAAATATTCAATATTTTGAGCTTTTTTGTTGACAGCGATTTTAATTTTTTCTTTCAATTATTCCTGAATTAAAACATCTGCGTTTTCAATTTCTCTTGAAGATGTTAAGTAAAACTTCTTTTTAAATCTTTTTTCCAATGCTTTTTCTAGGTCGTCAATAAAAATTCGAGAAGTAATCTCTACTCTTTTTTTGTTTGGAACAAAATCTATTTGAGTTACAGACACATAAAACTTATGCCAAGCAAATGAACTTAATAAAATAATCAGGAAAACCGGTAATATAAATCGTAGTAAATTCTTTTTCATTTTGTAAAAATACTAATTATTCGTTTTGATTTCAGAATTAAATATTTTTGCTTTAGCTGTGAGATATTCAATCAGTTTGATTTCATTTTCTGGCTTTAGAAATAAAGACAAATCTTTTACTGACATTTCAGCATATTGCAAAAACATAGCAATATCTTCATGTCTAATTTTTAAAGTTTCTACAAAAAAATTATATGAAAAACGTTCAAAAATATGATCAGAAAAAGGCTTAGATTGAATATCTCGTTGTCTTCGTTCTTCAAAAACGCGTTCTGAATTTTTCTTTGGATTTCCTTTAATTCCTAATAATTTCGCTAAACCTCTACCTATAGCAATAAAATTAAAGGCAGCACCATTAGGAGCAAAGTGACTTGGCATAGCGGTATTTATTGGAGAGCCTATTCTTACATTGTCCTCATAATTCTTAATCCTCATGTCAATTTTTGAAAAACCTGCACCATACACCTTTATTCTTTTAGTATCTTTTTTAATATTTCCTGTTAATGTATAAGGTGTAATTTCAATTTCATTCAATTCGGTTATTTTAACCTTAAGTAATATTTCTAACTCTTCTTGCCAAAAATCCCTATCTGTTATAATATATTTTTTAGATTCATAAGAAATTCCTTGAATATACAGAGTATCGCTTGGTCTAGCCTTTATTGAAAATTTACCATCTACATTTGTAACAGCTCCTACATTTGATGTAATATTAAAAACCGTTAGATTCTCAACTTCAATTGTATCTGCAATGATTCTACCTTTCAATATTTTTCTTTCAATATGCTGACCAAAAAAAAATTGATTCACTAGAAAAAACATTACTAATGCCAATTTAGTTTTCATTTCGCCTTGAATATTTAAGTTCTATTTCTTTTAATTTCAAGAATTCAGTTGCTAATTCCGTCAATACAAAAGCAACCATTACTCTGTTTTTATCATTCATAGCATTGCTGAATTTTTCATTCTCTACAATGTAAAACAAAAAACCATCTACATATTCATCTGGAATTTTTAATGTCTCTACAAAATATTTTCTTTCAAAATAATCGATAGTCTTATCTTGCAACTGCTCTTTTCTTTCAACTACCAATTCCTTTTTTAACATGGTAGTTCTTCCACTCACAGAATTAATGAGACCATCAACACTCATTCCTCCTAACGGAATTAACAAAGGACTGTACCATTTAAAATCGCCAGCAGCAGCTAATTTTCTTTCCGCTGGAGTATAAGTTCTTTGATTTGCGGGAACAATTCCTAACGCGACAGCATTAATGCTTTTATAATTTATTATCGCTACTTCTTGCAATTCTGTTATGAGCGATTCCATTTTGATTAATAATAAATCCGTTGAAAAATCATTTTCTTTAAGTATATGTTGAGTAGCTTTTAAATTTATTGCACTAAACTGTAACGTATCGGAAACTTTTGCTTTAATTTGAAAATAGCCTCTTGAATCAGTTACGCCTCCATTATTAGATGACAAATTAATAACGTGTATTCCCTCTAAAAGAGAGGATTCTGATACAATTTTTCCATTAATAGTGGAATCATTTTGAGACAAAACGACTAATGGGAAAAACATAAAAAGTAGAAGTAATCGTTTTGCCATAAATTTCATTTTTATGATATGTAAATTTAAGTGGAAACTTTTAAAATGAAATCCTAACAAGATGATAAACTTATGTTAAGACAAATTTGGTAGCTTTGTAAAAAAATAATCGATGAAAAATATAATTATTGCCAGCACTTCTACTTTACATGGAGGTGAATATTTAGACTATTTATTACCTGAATTGCAATCGTTCTTTTCTAATGTAAAAGAATTACTTTTTATTCCATATGCAAGACCTAGCGGAATTTCGCATGATGATTACACTAAAAAAGTTAGAGAAGCTTTTGATAAAATTAACATCGCTGTGAAAGGAATTCATGAATTTGAAAACCCAATCGAAGCCATTGAAAAAGCACAAGCAATTTTTACGGGTGGTGGAAATACTTTTTTATTGGTAAGTCAATTATATAAAAATAACGTTATTGACACCTTAGAAAAAGTAGTCAAAAACGGAACACCTTACTTAGGAACAAGCGCTGGTAGCAATATTTGCGGTTTAACGATGAGTACGACCAACGATATGCCAATTGTTTATCCTCCAAGTTTTAGAACCTTGGGATTTGTTTCATTTAATATTAATCCGCATTACTTAGATCCAATTGAAGGTTCAACACATATGGGAGAAACGCGTGAAACTAGAATCAATGAATTTCATCATTTTAATCCGCAACCGGTTGTGGGATTGAGAGAAGGAAGTTGGTTAGTAGTAAAAGACGATTCTGTAAAATTAAAAGGAACTCTAACCGCAAGAATCTTCAAAAGAAACCAAACTCCATTTGAAGTAGCACCAGAAACTGAACTAAACGAATTGAAATAAAAAAAGCCTTGCAAATGCAAGGCTTTTTTGTGGAGCGGAAGACGAGGCTCGAACTCGCGACAACCAGCTTGGAAGGCTGGAGCTCTACCAACTGAGCTACTTCCGCAGGTGATAATTTTTAAAACTTTATCTTGTTTTGGAGCGGAAGACGAGGCTCGAACTCGCGACAACCAGCTTGGAAGGCTGGAGCTCTA